>NZ_CP022242.1:1203290-1504113 GCF_003351865.1 Methanofervidicoccus sp. A16
TAGTGTTTAAATATGACTATTTAACTCCGATTAAAAAAGTATTTATATGATATTTAAACATAGTAAAATAGTTAAAAAATAGTTAAAAAGGAGAATTATTCAACTACTACCTTCTCACTTTTCTCTTCCTTTTCTTTCTCTGTTTTCTCTTTTTCTAACTCCTCTATATCTATCTCAATGCTCTCCTCAACCTTTTCTCCTTTCTTCCCCAACTCTTCTAACTTCCTTGCAACTTCTATATTTTTAAAACTTATACCAAACTCTCCCTCTAATTCCATACTGCCTATCTTGAATGTTGATATCTTCAAGGTTTTATTTAAAGTAAACCTTACAATTAACTCTCTATCACATAGGGTGTCTATCAGTTTTGAGATCTCATTTTCCATCACAATCACCTTTGATATTTTTTATTTATCTATTAATATTTATCATTAAATTTATTATTATTTATATACTTTTTTAATTGTTAAATACCTGGTGAAAGGATGGCGAAGTTCATAATGGTAGTTGGTACCTCCTCAAACTGTGGAAAGACTGTAACAGTTGCAGGGCTATGTAGAATACTTGCAAATAGAGGCTACAAGGTGGCACCTTTTAAATCCCAGAATATGAGTTTAAACTCAAGGGTCTCCAAAGAGGAAGGGGAGATAGCAGTTGCCCAGTACATCCAAAGTTTAGCGGCGAAGACTGAGCCCTCTATTCACTTCAATCCAGTACTATTGAAGCCTAAGGGAAATTTCATATCTCAGGTTATAGTTCATGGAAAACCATATAGGGATATGGACTACAACGAGTACAGAAAAAATAAAGACTTCTTCTTAAAAAAGATAAAGGAGAGTTTAGAATACCTAGATAGGAATTACGACTACGTAGTTATGGAGGGGGCGGGAAGTTGTTGTGAGATAAACCTCTTAGAGGATGACATTGCAAACCTTAGGGTTCTGGAGATGGTGGGAGGGGATGCTATTTTAGTGGCAGATATAGATAGGGGAGGAGTCTTTGCGTCCCTATATGGCACAGTGTCCCTTCTACCTGAGAAATGGAGGAAACTTATAAAGGGTTTTGTGATAAACAAGTTCAGGGGAAATCTAGATGTGTTGAAGAAGGGATTAGAGAAAATAGAGGAACTTACAGGGATTCCAGTTTTAGGTGTGATTCCCTACAGGGAGGATTTTGTATTTCCAGAGGAGGACAGCCAGGTTATCCAGGAGAAGAGGGTATTTGGGAATCTAAGGAGTCCTGTTGAGGTAAATGTAATAAGGTTTTCAAAGATTGCAAACTTCACAGATATAAATCCCCTCTCTAACGACACCCTTATAAGACTTATAGACTTCCAGGAGGACATTACAGGGGATATACTTATACTACCAGGCACTCGATGTTCTACCCTTGAGGCGAAACTGATAAAGGAGTATGGGATGGATAGGAAGATAAGGGAGTTTGTAGAGAGGGGAGGTATTGTAATCGGGATATGTGGAGGATTTCAGATCCTTGGGAAGATGTTGATAGACAGGAACTTCAGTGAGGGGGATGTAGGTACCATAGAGGGTATAGGGCTTTTTAATATGGAAACAATCTTTGGAAACGAGAAGGCGATAAAGAACTCCTACGGTATTTTAGAGATAGAGGAGGAGAGATTTGAAGTATCTGGCTATGAACTCCACGAAGGTATTACTGTATCCCAGGAGAAACCTTTAATTAAAGTGATAAAAGGCTTTGGGAATAATGGGGAGGGTTTTGATGGTGCTATAAAGGTGATAGAGGTTGGAAGAGGGAAAAGAGGTTATATCCTAGGTACCTACTTCCATGGTATCTTTGAGAACTACAAGTTTAGAAACTTCATTGTAAATCTTGTAAGGAGGAGAAAGGGCCTTAAGCCTATAACTGAGGATAACTATAAAGATACCCTTGAGAGTAGTTTTGAGAAGATTGCAAAGGTTATTGAGGAGAATGTAGATCTAAGTAGAATTTTACCAGTGAATAATATTATAAAAGAGTGATGTTATTCTCTATACTAGAAAATTTTCTCTATTATTCCGATTAAAAACATAAAAAGTATTGATAACAGGATTTTTACTCTTCTTTAATGGATATTTTTTATTTTTTAATCAGTTGATTAGTGTTATAACTCCTCTGCCAACTCCTCATCTACTGGGTTAAGTTCTTCTCCTGTAATATACTTATATAACTCCCTGTAATCACATTCTACTCCTTTCTTTCTAAAGAAACTACAGATGTTTTTAACATCCCTTATAAGTAGAGGTTTAGATAGAGGATGTCTAACAACAACCCCCTGGGAGAAATCTATATAGTAGGGCTCTCCATCTTTAACAAGGATGTTGTACTCGGAGAGATCCCCATGAACCAACTCAGCATCGTTATATAGGATTTTCATATCCTTTCTTATTCTTTGATACATCTTCTCATAATCCACATCTGGAGCATCCTTCAGTCTTGGAGAGGGAATTCCCTTATCATCACATATTAACTCCATAAGGAGTACGTTCTCCCTTCTAAGTATAGCCTCTGGACTGTTAACGTAGTTATTTGCCCTCTTCAGATTTCTAAACTCCTTCTCAACCCAGGTATGTATAATCTTTCTAGTAGAACTCCTACTTAGATGAAACCTTGGATCTCCCTGGATATACTTCCACATAGTTTTAAAATCACAGGTTGCAACACGATACACCTTTACAGCCAAATATCTATCTCCTTTAATTGCAGAAAAAACTGCAGATTCTTTTCCAGAGTTTATAATACCTATGTATTCATCTACATGTTTTCCACAGAGTAAACTGTAAAGTGTAAAAAGTGTCCTACGATCAAATACTCCATCTTCCGTTTTTAAATCCTCTAAAAACTTTCTCTCCCTCTCTATTATCTTCTTCTGATACTCTTTATCTATTTCTTCTTCAAAGTTGTTGGCAGAGGATTTTTTCCTCCTCCCTATACTATCCCCCCGTTATAAGAGATCCTTTAGATATCCTTTTTTTTCCAGCCAACTAACCTGGTTCTTGGTATATCTCCATATTATATCACACTTCTTGTCAGACTGTACCTCCCAGGGAGACACTATTACAACGTCTCCCTCCTTTATCCATATCTTCCTCTTCAACTTTCCAGGGATTCTACCCATTCTAACCTTTCCATCTACACATCTAACCCTTACCCTACTGGCTCCGAGCATCTGCTCTATAACTCCCAGTATTTCATTCTGATCCTTTTTTGGTATCCTCACCCTAATTACTTCTTCCTGATTTTCCAACGTCTCACCTTTTTATATTTTTTATCTTATCTTTAATATAGTCGTAGATCATCCATATAATTATTAAAGGCAGAAATACCCATATATATTTTTTCAGGTATATAGATATATACCCTACATAAGGAATTATTAAGGGATTTCCATTAATTGTTATAACCCTCTGTTTTATCTGCTCTAAAGACACAAGTTCTGGATCGTAAATAGGATTGTTATCTCCCTTTGTAATTATGTAATAACTGCCATCAATATTTACCTTTTCTATTACCCTATGAATCACAGGTTTAGTTTTATCTCCACTATACACTGCCAAGGTTTTATTATTTATCTGAAGGATATAATCTATTCTATTACCACTAAGAGGCCAGTGGGCTTTGTACACTACAATATCTCCAACTTCGACATCTTCAGGATTAAACTCCCAATATGCGTTTTCTACAACTACTAAATCGCCCCTCTTCATTACAGGGTACATACTGTTAGACACTACGACGTTGACATGACTCCAAACAATGAAAAAAACTACTAAGAATAATATCCATTCAATAATAATATTTTTTTTAGATTTTATCCACTTTAAAACTTTCTTTTTTTCTAAAGGTTTTTTGTAAATATTATCACCTGTATTTTTAATTTTAATATTTAATTCCAATTAAAATTTAATAAAAAATTATTTTTATTATAAAAACCCAGTCCCTATCAAAAATTTTATTAAATGGAATGGAATTTAAGAAATAATAAAAAACTATAATTTTAAATAAAAAAGAGATATAATCCTCTAAAAAAGAATTTAACAGAAATCCTGCTCTGTTTTACCAGTATTTAATATTCAGGAACCTTCCCAAAAGGTAAGTCATATATTTTTTTAATTACCATTTTTAATAGGAAACTAAATTGTTATTAATGATAATTAAAACTATAAATAAAAAGGTGTTTATATTATACATAGATATAGAAACAGGGATATATATCTACCCTTTTAAAGAAAACTCTAACAGCAGAGAAGAGGCACTTTCATAGTAATATACCTTATAAAATAATTTTTAAAGAAATAAATACTTATGGTGATAACATTGTCCCATAAAAACACCCTTAAAGATGTAAAACTTACAAAGATGGTAAAACTTCACGGTTGAGCATGTAAACTTCCCAACGCCCAGTTAGAGCACCTTATACAGGGAATTATCTCAGAGGAGGATTTAAGAGATGTCTATATTGGACTAGGAGATGACGGAGCAGTAGTTCTAAGGGGTGATATAGCCATAGTAAAGACAGTGGATGTCTTTACACCGATAGTGGACGATCCCTACCTTCAGGGAAAGATTGCAGGTTGCAACTCTACAAGTGATATCTACGCTATGGGGGTGTTAGATATAACTGGAGTATTGGTAATTATGGGTATACCAGAGAATCTTCCAGTGGAGGTTTCAAGGGAGATGTTAAAGGGATTCCAAGACTTCTGTAGAGGTGAAGGAACCACAGTGATAGGAGGGCATACTATTCTCAACCCATGGCCTCTTATAGGAGGTGCAGTGATAGGAGTAGGTAAGAAAGAAGACATACTTACCAAGGGGGGAGCCAGAGAGGGAGATAAGATAGTACTTACAAAACCTCTAGGTACTCAGACTGCAATGGCGCTCTCAAGGGTAGAAGAGGAGTATATCTCATTACTGGATATAGAGGATAGAGAGAGGGAGAAGATAATAAATAAAGCCATAGAGTTGATGACATTCTCCAACAGAAAGGGATTGTTAGCCCTTAGAGAACTTGAGAGAGAGGTAGGTAGGAGGGTAGGCCATGCAATGACTGACATTACAGGCTTCGGTATATTAGGCCACGGTAATGAGATGGCTAAACAGAGTAACGTTGAGATAGTGATACATACACTACCTGTAATAAAGGGTACCGAGCGCCTAGCCCCTCTCTTTGGACATCCATTGTTGGAGGGGTATGGAGCAGAGACTGCAGGGGGTCTTTTTATATCCGTAGATAGGGAGTACACTGAAGATCTCATAGAGAAACTTCAGAAGTATGGGTGTTATGGGTTTGAAGTTGGAGAGGTTAAAAGAAAGGGCGTTGGGAAGGCGTATCTAAGTAGAGACGTAAAGATAGTAGGTGTAGAGTAGGACATCCCGAACCTGTAAAGGAGGGATGTCCAAAAGATATTAGGTGAAAATGTGAGAATACTTGTCACAGGTGGTGCTGGATTTATAGGGAGCCATGTTGTAGATCATCTCCTAAAAAATAACTATACCGTTATAGTTTTGGACAATCTCAGCACTGGAAATATAAAAAACCTAAATAAAAAGGTTAAATTCATAAAAGGAGATATTAGGGATAAAAATTTAGATTTTAGAGATATAGACGGAGTTATTCACCTAGGTGCCCAGGTGAACGTTAGAACCTCCTTAGAAAAACCTCTCTACGACTGCGATGTAAATGTTATGGGAACTCTAAATATTCTAGAAACTATTAGGAGATACGACGTTGAAAAGATAGTTTTTGCCTCCTCTGTTGCGGTGTATGGAGATCCAAAGTATCTACCAGTGGATGAGGAGCACCCTAAGAAGCCCTTAAGTCCATATGGGTTGAGTAAGTACTGCGGTGAGAGATATATAGAACTATATGGTGATCTCTACGGTATAGACTACACTATTTTAAGGTATTCAAATGTCTATGGAGAGAGGCAGGATCCAAGGGGGGAATCTGGAGTTGTAAGTATCTTCATAGAGAGTATGCTTAAGGGTAAGGTACCTACTATCTACGGAGATGGGTATCAAACGAGGGATTTTGTATATGTTGGAGATGTTGCAAGGGGCACCATTATGGCTTTAAATTGGAAGAATAAGGTAGTGAACATCGGTACAGGAAAGGAAACTTCTATCAATCAGTTGTATAATACAATATCAGATATTTTAGATTTTAAGGAGAAACCTATATATTCAGATCCTCGAGAAGGTGAGATATATAGAATGGTGGTAAATATAGAGAGGGCCTTAGATCTCCAATGGAAACCTATTGTTGACTTAAGGGAGGGCATTAGGAGAACTATAGAGTGGATGAAGGAGTATTTAAGAGGAACATGCTAGATACCTCTTACTTGACTTTTCAAGTGTTTGAGACCTTTGGAGAAGATTTTTTTGCTCTTTTATTTTTTATATATTAAACCTATAAAATTATTTAACTAAATATGTTTAATTAATTTATTTGAATCTTATAAAGTTAAAAATTAATGTTTATTTAAATAAAAAATATCATTAAAAAAAGATGTGTGTTAATATGAGAGATATAATAAAGGAGGCTGTTAACAGTTTAGATGCATGTTTAGAGTTAAGGAGAGAGGTTATTAAAAGGATACTTAGAGGAAAATTATCTGAAAGTGATATAATAGAGATAGTGGATACAGTAGATGATCTAAGTATGGAAGATATTCAGAAACTTGGAAGTAACTTCAGGAGGTTCCCCCTAGGTTGTGATGTAGTGGAGATTGGAGTAGGTCCCTGTGCCTCCTCATTGACACTTAGGGAACTCCTAGAGAACTGCACCCTGGCAGATTATATAGGTTTTCCCATTCATGTATGTGCCTATGCCCTTGGAGATATAGGGGAGAGGGTGGGAATATCTCCTTTAGAGGTCTTTAAGAGGATCTATGAGATGGTGAAGGTGCCCATAGATCTTGATCACTTCGGTATGTACGGTCCAATGAGGTTTCCCAAGGAAATAACCCACTGTTATGGAGAGTGCTACTACCTTGGAGGGCCCTTTAGAGAGTGTCCAAGGGGTAGGATACATGGGAGACTGATAGAGAAGGAGAATGAGTATTCCCACGAGTTCCACCAGTGGATAGAACTTGCCTCCACAGTGTGTATAAACGTTGTAGAGGAGCAGGGGGGGACGGGACATGCCCCTCCACTTGAGGAGATGAAGGTTGTGGCAGAGGCCTGTAAAAAATACGGTAAAGGGTTAGAGGGAATATTTCATATTGGGGATGGATACGATGATCTTATAGAGGGTATTAAATCCTGTATTGAATTGGATGTAGATGTATTTGTCATCGAGGGGGCACCATTTAACTGTGCAAAGGATAGATTGAAGGCATTTGCAAAGGCGACAACTGTAAGTCGTATACTTGTTAAGGGAGGGGTTGTAGGTACAAATGGTGCCTACGAGGATGAGTGTAGAGTGGGACTTAGAAGTGGGTTAAATGTAATACTCAGTGGTTTTAAGGATAACCACCATGGTTATATGTGTGGATACTCCCCAAGGAGTGCTAAAAGGGGGAACTTTGGACTTCCAAGGGTGTTGAGTATAATAAAGGAGGAGATTGAGGGTAATAAGTTGGATACTGCTCTAATGGACAGTACCCTATCTAAGGCTATAGTGAGAGGATGTAAGTTTTTAAACTATAGAGGAGATAGTATGATATATCCTAACACCCTTGGAAGCTTCTTTATAGGTGATGCCCACTGGGTGGCATTTAGAAATAGTAATTTCTATAGGATAGAGAGATACGATAAAACCTTGGACGATATTGAAAGGGTTGATAGACTGGGATTACTGGGAGGTAGGTATATAGCCTGGGCAATGTCAAAGGTTTTAGAACCTGAGGAGGTGTATATCAGCGATCCAGATCCCTGGGTGGAGAGATCTACTGTAAAGGTACTTAGAGACGCTGGGATAGATGCCTATGGATGCAATGGAAGGGATGAAGAGGTACTGAAAAATGCAGATAAGACTTATATAACCTCCTTTATCCCTGAGATAGTACTGAAGATTAAAAGAAGATTCAAGGGCGAACGGAATTTAGAGAGTTTGATATAAGATAGGAGCCGCCCTCGTGAGGGATTAAGTAGATACGTGAGTAAATCTTCTATCCTTTAAATCCACCCTCACAATGGACTTGGGTTTCATTAGTTTCAACTCTTTTATGGATTCATTAATCCTACTCAGGACAACCTAAGTCTTTGCATAAAAAGGTTAAACACTCCAACGAACTACTATTCTAATTTTTATTAAAAATTATATTTTAAAAAAATTTATTATACCCTAGTTCCCACCAAAGTAATAATATAAAAAATAATAACAAAAACCCTAATTCCCATCAAAATGATAATTTAAAGAATAATAAAAATAATTATAAAAAAATAATAAAATAAAAAAATAAAGAAAATGTTTAAAAATAAAAAACTTCTATTATCCCAGATACAGCATTTTAAAAAGAAGATAGAAGGAAAATGATCCTCTGAATATCTTTTAATACAGGGATTCAAAATAAGATCTCCTGTCTTATCTAAATGATCAGAAAGATCTTAGGATATTTAATATTTTTTATATATAGATTTTATACTGATTATTTTAATCATGAGTTTTATTAATAATGATTATTATTATTTTCATTATTCTTTTAATCACTACTTGGATGGGAACTAAGGTTTTATTATAATTATTTTTAAAATATTGACTTTATAAATCTCTAATAGGTGGTTTAAATGAAAAAATCACTTATAATTTTAGGACTAATACTATCTATAGTTATTTCTCCCGTATATGGGTTATCAAATCTAAATATAAACATAACAACGAATTCTTCAGACTCTAAGGTTGGAGGTGTGATGGTAATCACTAAAAAGGTTAATTCCTCCGAAGAAATTAACTGTCATATAAGGTTTGAAATTAACCCAATAGTAATACTATTCCCTGATTATGGATTCTTTGTAGATAAGGATAGTATATTCAAGTACTCCTACAAAGTAAGTACCATACCTGAAAGGACAGTGATCCACCTAAACATTCTAGGAATAAAGATAGATATGGTGATTAATAGGGCTCTATACCTGCGCCACCTGTAGATAGTACTTACATCTTTCAAAATGCAGGAAAAGGATCGTTCAGATTTATTATTACCAACAGTACTAATATTTAAAAAATCCCGATCAATATCTAAAGATAATCTAAAGGTAAAATGACTCCTAATTAATCTTTTTAGAGATTTTACTCAAAAAAAAGAATAGTGGATAAAGTATCCTCAGATACCCCAGGTCTCCTCATAGATCAGTAGGGATGACTCTCATCATCGGATGTTTTATTATTATGATAACATTGGAAATATAATATAAAAAAGAGTTAAAATCTCATTGTCTATATTTCCAAAATATGAGGGAGAGCAATTATCTATTCTAATTAATTTCTTTAAAGACTCATTATTCTTTAATAATTAATTTAATAACTATTTTTTAAATATTTATTTTTTATTTTTTACCAGAACTTTTAATAACCCTTTAACTTCCTCTTCTTTAAGTAGGGCATCAACCCTCCATCCTTTAAGATCTCCATCATAAACTCTGGCAATCTCTGAGCCTCTAACTCTACACCTGTTGTAAGGTTTTTCACAATCCCCCTATTAAGATCCACCCTTAAAATATCCCCTTCTTTAACATGTCTCCTTATCCCCTTACACTCCAAAAGTGGAAGGCCTATATTAATAGCATTCCTGTAGAATATCCTTGCAAAACTCTCTGCAATCACTAAGGAAATACCTAAACCCTTCAAACCCATTGGAGCATGCTCCCTTGAACTCCCTGAACCGAAGTTCTTTCCCCCTACTATAATATCTCCCTCTTTAGCCTTCTTGGGAAACTCAGGATCTACACCAGTCATCGCATACCTTGCCAACTCCTCCTCTGTGGTATATACCAGATACCTCGCTGGCAGGATGGCATCTGTATCTATGTTATCGCCAAATACCCATGCTCTACCCTCTATTATCCACTCCATACTTTACACCTCCTATAACTTTTCAATAACAGTTTTTAGTATCTCCATATCACACTCTATCTCGATGGGCCTCTCACTTGCCCTTATAGCAGCATCTGGATCCTTCAAACCGTTACCAGTTGTAACACATACGATCTTCTCATCCCTATCTATTATCCCCATCTCCAACAACTTTATAAGTCCTGCAATGGACGCCCCAGATGCAGGTTCAACGAATATCCCCTCCTTCCTTGCAAGGAGTTTCTGTGCCTCTGTGATCTCCCTATCACTTACACTCTCTGCATAACCTCCAGAGGAGTATATTGCATCTAGGGCCTTTGGATAGTTAACTGGATTTCCTATCCTTATTGCAGTTGCTATGGTTTCAGGGTTCTCCACAGGTACTATAGTTCTAGAACCTCTCTTAAATGCATCTACAATAGGTTTTGCACCCTCTGCCTGGATACCTGTCATCTTTGGGAGATCCTCAATTATACCAGTCTCCTTAAACTCCTTAAACCCCTTCCATATTGCACTTATGTTTCCCGCATTTCCCACAGGTACTATAACCCTATCTGGCACCTCCCAATTTAACTGATCGCATATCTCAAAGCCTATGGTTTTCTGCCCCTCTAACCTGAAGGGATTTATAGAGTTGAGGAGGTAGAGTTTCCTATCCATTGCAAGTTCCATCACCATCTCAAGTGCCTCGTCGAAGTTCCCCCTTATCTGAATAACCTTTGCACCGTAGAACATGGCCTGGGCAAGTTTTCCAAGGGCTACCTTTCCCCCTGGAAGTAGTACTATACACTTCTTTCCAGATCTTGCAGAGTATGCTGCGAGGGAGGCAGAGGTATTCCCAGTTGAAGCACAACCAACAACATCAACTCCCAACTCCTCTGCCCTAGTTACCCCTACAGTCATACCTCTATCTTTAAAACTTCCAGTTGGGTTGGCACCTTCATTTTTTACGTATAGTTCCTTTAGTCCTAACTCCTCACCTAAGTTCTTACACCTGTATAGTGGAGTTCCTCCCTCATGAAGGGATACTATTTTCTCGGGATTCTCTACAGGGAGGTACTCTAGATATCTCCAAACTCCAAGTTCCCTCTTTCTAAGGTTCTCTTTAGATACCTTATCTTTGATTTCCTCATAATCATAAACTATCTCTAACAACCCCCCACATTGGCAGGTGTAGATTATATCGTTTACATTATATTCTTTACCACAAGATATACATTTCTGGATCATTATATCCCCTATATAAACAAAAATTTTTATATATTTAAAATTATAATTACTTTTAATCTATGTTTAATAAGTATCTTATAATTATTTTTATAGTTTTAGGAATAACATACTTATAAAATCCTTTCGGTGATTCTATGGACACTGGTAAATTAATAGAGGAGATACTGAAAAAAATACCTAAGGAGGAACTTGAAAGAAGGATTGAGGAGAAGATAGAAGAAAGTGGTGGATTGATAAGTAGGGAGGCTGCAATCTCCATTATAGCCAGTGAGTTAAACATAGATATTGAGGATTACGAGGATGAGGAGTTCAACTTCTCTATAAAGGATATATCAGAGGGACAGAACAACGTAGAGATAACTGGAAAGATAGTCGATATATCAGATGTAAGAGAGTTTAGAAAGAGAGATGGAACCCTTGGTAGAGTAAGAAATATCACAATTGCAGACAACACAGGGACTATTAGGTTGGTACTTTGGGACGACAAGGTAGAGTTGGCAGAGGATTTAAAGGTAGGAGATGTAGTTAGGATAGAGAATGCGTACACTAGGAAGTGGAGGGATAGAATAGAGTTAAGTAGCGGTATTAACTTCACAATAGAGAAACTCGATAAATACAGAGAGGAGAGATACCCTGAGATAAAGGAGACTTATACCATAGGGGAACTTATGCCAGGAATAAGGGCTAGAGTAAAGGGGGAAGTTGCCACAGTTTATGAGAAGAGGGAGTTTAAGAGGAGAGACGGCACTCCTGGAAAGGTGAAGGCCTTTATATTAAGAGACGACACTGGTGTAGTTAGATGCACCCTCTGGGACGATCTAAGTGAGGTAGAGGTAAATATCGGTGATATAGTTGAGGTAGAGGGATACGTTAGAGAGGGTATGAGAGGGCTGGATATACAGGTTGATAATATAGAGATCTTAAAGAAGGGAGGACCTGTAGAAAGTCCCATTGTCGATACCTCCCAACTGCCTAACTATGTAGGAGAGGTTGTATCTATAAAGGGGAGGATTCTTCGTATATTCCCCCCAAGGACTGTTGAATTTGAGGATAGGGAGGGCAAGGTGCAGGATGTTCTACTGATGGATAAATACGGGAGTGTTAGAGTATCCTTCTGGGGAGGAAGTATACAGAAGTTAAGGGATATAAAGGAGGGAGATACTGTACTTATTAAACACTGTAAGGTAAAATCCTACCTTACACCAGAGGGGGAGGAGGTTATCACCCTCTCTGCCCAGTCCTACTCTGAGGTGGTAAAGGATGAGACTGTAGAAGTTCCAGATTATTCCGAGGAGTTGATAAAAATAGGAGATATCAAATACTTAGATGAGAGGTTTAAAAGGGATATCACAACAGTTGGAAGGGTAATAGATGTTCAGGATATAAGGGAGTTTAAAAGGGAGGATGGGAGTACTGGAAAGGTGAGGAATATAGTAATTGAGGATGAAACTGGGAGTATAAGGGTGGCACTCTGGGACGAAAACGCTACCATAGATATAAAGGAGGGGGATATAGTAAAGATAATAAACGGGTATATGAGAGAGGATGTTATGGAGTTGAATGTAGGAAGGTATGGTAGGGTTATAGTAAATCCTGAAGGTGTGGTTGTAGATATAAAGAGGAAATTTATAAAGGAGTTGGAGGAAGGAGAGAGTGCCGAGATCAGAGGTACAGTTGTAGATTATATAAAACAGGAACCTATTCTCTATCTCTGTCCCCACTGCAACAGGAGAACTACCTTAGACGAGGAAGGGAGGTATGTATGTAGTGAATGTGGAGAGGTGGAGCCAAGGGAGGTACCAGTATGTGCATTGATCTTAGACGACGGTACAGGGAATATACTCTGTAGACTCTATGGTACAGTGGTGGAGAAGGTATTGAAGATGCCTAGAGAGGAGTTAAAGGAGATGGGTATAGAAGTGTTTGAGAGAACCTTAGGAGAAGAGTTTATATTCAGTGGTACAGTAAATGACAGATTGGAATTTTTAGTTAGAGGAGTATTAAGTTTCAACATTGACAGAGAGATTGAACTCCTTAAAAAGATTAAAAATAGTATGATGTAATTCTATAGGGGTGGAAAGATGGATATCCCATGGGTTGAGAAGTACCGTCCAAAGAGGTTAGATGAGATCACAGGGCATGAAGAGATTGTAAAGAGACTTAAGAACTACGTTAAAAGGAAGTCTATGCCTCATCTACTTTTCAGTGGACCTCCAGGAGTGGGTAAAACTACTGCAGCACTATGTTTGGCTAGAGAGTTATTTGGAGAGAACTGGAGGGACAACTTCTTAGAGTTAAACAGTTCCGATGAAAGGGGTATAGATGTGATAAGAACAAAGGTTAAAGACTTTGCAAGAACTAAACCTATTGGAGATGCTCCATTTAAGATAATCTTCTTAGATGAGAGTGACGCCCTTACAAGTGATGCCCAGAATGCACTGAGAAGAACCATGGAGAAGTACTCAGACGTCTGTAGATTTATACTAAGTTGTAACTATCCAAGTCGTATTATACCACCTATACAGTCCAGATGTGCCATATTTAGGTTCTCACCATTAAAGAAAGAGGATATTGCAAAGAAGATTAAGGAGATATGTGAAAAGGAGGGACTTACCATAGATGAGAAGGGTTTAGATGCCATAATATACGTATCTGAGGGAGACCTTAGAAAGGCTATAAACGTACTACAGACGGCGGCAACTGTATCTAAGAATATCACAGATGAGATCGTCTATAAAGTGGCCTCCAGGGCTAGACCTACCGAGGTTCGCCAGATGATGAACTTGGCTTTAGAGGGCAAATTCAACGAGGCGAGGGATCTTCTATACAAACTTATGATAGATTGGGGTATGAGTGGAGAGGATGTACTGGTGCAGATGTTCAGGGAAATTCCAAACTTAGATATAGACGAGAGAAAAAAGGTGGCCATTCTTGAGGCTATTGGAGAGTGTGATTATAGGATAGTGGAAGGTGCCAACGAGAGGATACAACTTAGTGCACTACTGGCCAAACTTGGGATGTTAAAGGATAATTAAAAAAAGATAATTAAAAAAATAAAATTATTATAAACATTTATAAATCGTAAATTTTATAATCTAAATCTTGCTATAGAATAGAGTAAAAATATAAGGAGGAGGAGTGGAAATTGCAGGGACTAAGGAGGATAGTATTGGACGTCTTAAAAACCCACGAACCTAAACTAACAGATTTGGCTCTAAAGTTGAGTAATTTAGAGGGTGTAGATGGGGTAAATATAACAGTACATGAGATAGACAAATCTACAGAGAATATTAAAATTACTATAGAGGGGAATATGTTGGATTACGAGGAGATAAAGAAGGTTGTAGAGTCCATGAACGGGGTAATACACAGTATAGACGAAGTGGCAGCAGGTAGGAAGATAGTCAACGAGGTAAAAACACCTCAGGATAGAAAGTATTTCTAATTACAGCCTAAAAAACTTATTATTTTATTTAGATAAAAACCTTAGTTCCCAGCAAGATTGTGATTAGAAAAATAATAAAAATAATAATCATAATAAAAATAATAAAAATCTGAGAGTAATAACAATAAAATAATTCTGAAGGGATAGAGACAAAAAATAAATTACCTTAATTTCCATTCTAAGCTATAATTTAAATAATAAAAATATAATAAAAAAGTAATAAAATTAATAACAGCAACTGTTAGGAAGGATCTGCTCCACTTCCATAGTATCTTAGAGCATCCCAGGAGAGGCTATTTATCTCTCTTATTAATACCTTACTTTTTATACTTTTATCTTTTATAATTATTATTATTCTCTTATCAGGATTTTTTTAATGGGAATTAGAGTTAGATAAAAATAATAAAATATAAAATTTTGTACTGTAGAAAAAATAGGATTCCCTCAATTACTTTTTAAAAAGTTTCTACTCTTTTTATTTCTAATTATTATAAGTTTAAAATGTTGATTACTTAACTTATAAAATAATCCAAGGGTCCATATGGAAACATCGGATGGAGAAAAACTAAATCTAATAAAGAGGTACTATAGAGAGTACTTTAAAGATGCTGTGAAAAATAGATGGTTGGAGATTCCAGAGGATATAAGACATAGGGAAATAGGCTACGGATATTTAAAAAAGGTGGATAACAGGAATCTCTCCTTCGACTCTGAAAGGGAGTATCTAAGGTGGGTTTTAGATAGAAGTCCCTTCCATCTCTATAAGTCTCTAGCCTATATGGAGCATCCCAGTTCAGTTGGAGGTGCCCAGAAGAAGGGGTTATTCAGAAGGGAGATAGCCTTCGATATAGATGTCCATAGGGTAAAGAGGTGTACACACAAGGATGATGGATGGGTATGTAATCACTGCTTAGAGGAGGGGAAGAATCAGGTTTTTATACTTATAGATGAATTTCTGATTCCCGATTTTGGCCTCTCTAAGGAGGACATAAGGATAGTGTTCAGTGGAAACAGGGGGTATCATATCTACATAAAGCCCAGGGATGAGGACATAAGGAATACTATCGAACACTGGGGTAGGGAGGAGAGGAGGTGTCTTATAGAGTACATCTTAGGGAAGAATCTAAATTTAAACTATGTGGGAAGTGGTTGGAGGAGGAGAATACTTAAGGCTATAAAAAATAAGAGGTTGTTGGCACAGTTGGAAAGGAGTAATAACTGGAAAAGTATTATAGAGAGGAAAAGTGAAAGGGAGAAAAAAAGGATATTAAAAATTATAGAGGATGTTAAAAATAGGTTGGAGTTAGATGAGAAGGTGATGGAGGACGACATTAGATTACTGAGAGTTATAGGGTCCCTACATGGATACACAGGTTTTGTCGTTAAAGAGGTGAAGTACAACTCCTTAGAGTACTTCGATCCTCTCAAGGATGCAGTGTATCCCAAGTTCAATAGGGAGTACTACAACGTCAAGATAAAGGAGAGAATAGATTCCTTAAGAATAGGAGATAATCTCTATACCTATAGGAGTAGGGAAGTACCTGTAAGTGTAATACTCTATCTCTTTGGTCATGGTGTAGATTTCGAGATCTGTTGAGGAATCTATATTAAAATAAAAGAATAATTATTTTACTTTTACCTGAAAATCCTTATTTTTATCGAAATCCTCGATTCTTTACTATAATCCCATTCAAAATGATAATTTAAAGAATAATAGAAATAATTATAAAAATAATAAAAAAAATGTTTAAAATAAAAACTTCTATAATCGAAGATATAACATTTTAAAAAGAAAATTGAAGGAGAAAAATCTTCATAATAAAATTAATAACAGCAACTGGTTAGGGAGGATCTGCTCCGATTCCATAGTATCTTAGAGTATTCAGGAGAGATTATCCATATCTTATTTTTGATCTTAATACCTTCTTTTTGTTACTTTTATTATAATTATTATTATTTTTATCAGGATTTTTTTGATGGGAATTAAGGTTACTATATATTTTATCCTAATCTTTACTTTATAAAATATTTTTATTTATATTATTTTATTATAATTTTTTATTCACGATTTCCCGATAGTGTTATTACTGTAATTATATTTTTATAAAGAGTGAAAAGATGAAGAATTTAAAAAGGGTAGTGTTGGCAGGTACGTCCTCCATGGTAGGTAAGACACTTATATCCACTGGAATAATGAGGGCACTATCTAAGAGGTACAATGTACAACCTTACAAGGTAGGTCCAGATTACATAGATCCAACCTATCACACCACTGCAACTGGAAACTACAGTAGGAACTTGGACTCCTTCTTTATGGATAGAGGGCAGATAAGGGAGTTGTTCTGGAGGAACTCTAAGGGAAAGGATGTAAGTATTATAGAAGGTGTTAGAGGGTTATATGAAGGTATATCTCCCTACAACGATGTAGGTTCTACTGCCTCTATATCTAAGGCTCTTAAATCTCCTGTGGTGTTAATAGTAGATGCTCGAAGTTTAACGAGAAGTGCAGTTGCAATTATAAAGGGATTTAGAAGTTTTGACAGGGATGTAAATATCAAAGGGGTTATATTCAACAGGGTTAGAGGGGAGAATCACTACAGGAAATTAAAGGATGCTATATCCTACTATATCTCAGATATAGAGATAATAGGGGGAATACCTAGGGATGAAAACCTTGAGGTGCCCCAGAGACATCTTGGCCTTATCCCAACACCTGAAGGTAGGGAAAAAATAAAGAGATGTATAGATCTCTGGGGTTCATTAGTTGAGGAGTATTTGGATTTAGAGAAGTTATTGGAGATAAGTGACAGTATAGACTTTGGAGATAGGGAGGATACCACTTTATGGCATGTGGATAAAAGGAGATGTACCATAGGAGTGGCCTATGATGAGGTATTTAACTTCTACTACTGGGACACCTTCGACGCCCTAAGGGAGAACGGGGGAAATATTAAGTTTTTCAGTCCTTTGAGGGATGCTGAAGTTCCCAACTGTGATATACTCTACTTCGGTGGAGGATACCCTGAGATATTTGCTAAGGAGTTAAGTGGTAATAGATCTATGATAGAGTCTATAAGAAAATTTGACGGCAAGATCTACGGAGAATGTGGAGGTCTTATGTACCTAAGTAGATCTATAGATGGAATTGAGATGGTGGGGTTGTTAGAGTGTGATAGTATAATGACTAAGGAGGTGCAGGGACTAAGTTATGTAATTGGCACCTTCTTAGAGAACTGTCCCATCGGTAAAAAGGATATTACTTTTAGAGCCCACGAGTTTCACTACTCGAAGGTGGTTAATATCAGAGGGAGGTTTGCCTATAGAATAGAAAGAGGTAGGGGTATAGTAGATAATATGGATGGGTTGTTATCCTCAGATGGCAGAGTACTTGGAGGTTATGCACATCAGCACCCTGTTGCCAATCCCTACTTTGCATCCTCTTTAGTTGAAGGTTAAAGTTTATATACTACTGAAAAGATATAATATTATTACGCAGTTGATTCAAGATGATACTGCGAAGACAGGCCCACCTATACGGCGGTCGTATAGAGTAGCCATAGGGTTTCGATGAACATACGATTTTCCAAGGGTGGGTATATTTTTCTGTCTTATACTGTTTATTTTGTTTTATTTCATTAGTTATTTTTGATAGTTCTTTATTTTTTAATAACTTTGTTGTTAGTGTTTAGAAATGTTATTAATAATAATTTATTAATAAAAACTATTATAAAAAATCGTTTAAGACAGTGGAACAATAGGGATCTCTATGGAAGATGTGGAGAATCTAGAAAAAAAATTACGCCCAAGGGGAGAGGTATCCATAATCGGATGTGGCAGGTTGGGGGTTCGTGTTGCAATGGATTTAATGGAGGTTCATAGGGGAGGTCCTGAAAAGATATACCTATTTGACGGGGCAAAGATAGAGAGGGATGATATTATTCATAGGAGACTGGGAGGTAAGGTTGGGGAGTATAAAGTTAAATTTTTAGAGAGGTTTTACAGTGAGAAGGTCGTAGGAATTCCTGAATATATAACCATGGATAATCTACATTTAATAAGGGGTGATGTTGTTATAATATGTATAGCTGGAGGAGATACCCTTCCAATAAGATGTAAAATAATAGAGTACTGTAAAGAGAGAGGGATAAAAACCATAGGTACAGATGGGGTTTTTGGGATAGATGAGAAGATTAAAGTCTCAGATGCCAAATATACACGGGGTCCTGCAAGGTATCTCAACCTTAAAGAGGAGGGGCATACAGTTGTAGGTACTGGGAAATATATAAAAGACGGGGAACCTATAACTCCCTATACCTTAGATGAGATAGGGAGGAAGATGGTAATAGAATGCTTAAAGGTTCTAAACAGTATATACAGATGAGGGATGGAGATGAATATAGTAGAGAGAATAAATAAACTAAAGAGGGAAAAGAACGCCATAATACTTGCCCATAACTATCAGCCTGAGGAGATCCAGAGGGTTGCAGATTTTATTGGAGACTCATTAGAACTCTGTAGGATTGCCGAGAGGACAGATGCAGATATTGTGGTATTCTGTGGTGTAGATTTCATGGCAGAGACTGCAAAGATATTAAATAAGGATAAAAAAGTACTGATACCTGAGATTAAAGATATACAGTGTCCCATGGCTCATCAACTATCTCCCGAGATGTTAATAGAGGCTAAAAAGAGACATCCTAACGCCAAGGTAGTTATATATATAAATACTCTCTCCAAGGCAAAGGTACTGGCAGATGGGATATGCACCTCTGCAAATGCCCATATAGTGGTTAATTCCTTTGAAGAGGATGAGATCATATTTGGGCCAGATAGAAACCTTGGATATTTCGTAGAGAAGAGGACTAAGAAAAAGATTATCCCAGTGCCTGAGGATGGCCACTGCTACGTACATAAGAAGTTTACAGTTGAGGATATACGAAGGGCTAAGGAGAAGTATCCAAATGCCCAGGTTTTGGTGCATCCTGAGTGTGATCCTGAGGTTCAGGAGATGGCAGATTATGTTTATAGTACAGGGGGGATGGTTAAACATGTTTTAAATTCTCCTGAGAAGGAGTTTATAATAGGTACAGAGGTAGATATGATAACTAGGTTGAAGATAGAGTTGGAGAAGAGAGGGGAGGAGAAAAGGTTGATACCTCTAAGGGAGGATGCTATCTGTGAACCTATGAAGAGGATAACCCTTGAGAAGTTGGAGAGGTGTTTATTGGAGGAGAAGTATGAAGTTGTATTAGATGAAGAGATAATAGAGAGGGCGAAGAGGGCTATTGATTATATGCTATCTATCAGTGGAAGGTAAAAATTATATTTTCATCTAAGAGTAATAATAGTGGCAAACGGAACTTTTAAATCAACAACTACCATCAAGATTTCGAATAAAAAATAATAATTATTATAAGAAAAAATAATTAAAATAAAAATTAAAAATCTTAAAAACACTTAAAATAAAGATAAAAAAATAAAATATAATTTTATTCTTGGACTACATCAGTACTGAAGAAGTAGAGTAAAGTTTAGTTAATCATTCTTTTCAAAAGTTTTTATACTTTCATAGTTATTTTTGTTTTTTTATTTAACCTTACCTCCCATCAAGATAGTAATAAAAAATATTAATAATCTTAAGAGGAATAACGATAAAATGTAATAAAATTCTGAAGGAATAGGGATAAAAAGGTAAAAACCTTGGTTCCCACCAAAGAGTAATTAAAAAATAATAAAAAGATAATCAATATAATTATAAAAATCATAATGAAAATAATCAATATAAAACCTATTCTTTTAAAGATCTTTCCGAACCATTAGATAAGATAGGAGATCTTATTTCCGAATCCCTGTATTAGAGAGCATTCAGAGGATCATTCTCCTCCAATCCTCTTTTTAAAATGTTATATCTGAGATGATAGAAGTTTTTATTTTAAACCTTATTCTTTATTTTTTTATCTTATTATTTTTTATAATTATTTTTATTATTTTTTATATTATCATTTTTGATAGGAGTTAGGGTATAAAAGAACAAGTATAAATTATAATAATTAAACAAAGTAAAAAATATTAAAACACTTAATAAAGAAAAAATACAGATAAAAGAAGAAATATAGATATTATTTCCTGGACTACACTAAGTACTGAAAAAGTAGGGCGGAATTTCTGCTAATCCTTATTTTTAGAAGTTTTTATTCCCTTTTTTCAGTTATTTTTTATTTTATTTATTTTTATCATAATAATAATTATTTTTATTATAAAGTTTAAAAAGTTATTAGTGGTTATAAAAATAACAGTAATGACAAAGATTTAAAAATCCTATTAAAAATAACAAAATTAAAATTTATATATCAGATCCCATATATTATATATCACCCTTCAATAAACCGACCCACATGGAGCACATGGGTATTACCTTGCGATGATAGCGGGTTCGATATTGAAGGGATAATTATTAAAGGGATTTTTAGGGCGAGCCCTGTGACAGGGAAGATTTCCCTTAGGATGATCAGGGTACAGTAAAAATCCCTATAACCCTCAACATAGGGTTAACCATTCTGACGTGGCGTAGGCCAAGGATGAGGAATGGGGTTAATGTTGAGGGATAGCACCTATTTTCCTGTTTTTAACGTTTATACTTATTCTTTTTTATCCTACAGATGGTGAAGATTATGAAACTTACCTTTATATATCATGAAGGTAACGAGGGAATGGAGAGATTCTACAACCATCTAATAAACGATAAAGATTTTTGTAGAATATGTGAAGATTGTTATAACTGTCGTGGAGATTGGAGTTATAAGGAAGATGTTGAGAAGGTTGTCGTCCCTCCAGTAGATAGGGAAGCATTTATAGAGGATCCCTCTGAATATATCCCAGATATCCCTAGAGGAGATGTATTAGTGGCCCAACTTCATGAGGATCTCCTCTATGAAATTCCCTACATAATAAATGATAAAGGGTATAAACTGCTTATAGTACCTTCTGAAAGTCCCAAAGATTTATCTCTATCTATGAGAAACTCCTTAAAGAAAAACTGTGAGAAGTTAGGCATAGACTTTGAGAATCCAAAACCTTTTTGTGCCTTAAAGAAAGGAGAGAGTAGGGAGGTACTTAACAAGTTTATAGACTACTTCAAAATAGGATATCCTCAGATGGAGATAAAGGTAGAGGAACATAAAGTGGCAGATGTTAAAGTAATAGTATCGGCACCCTGTGGTATTACCTACTACATAGCAAAGAGGATTAAAGGGAAAACTTTGGGGGAGTTGAAGGAGGAGATCTTCAATGCACATCATAACTACCCATGTCTAGGAAGTATGGAGTATGACAAGGAGTTGGAGGATACAATACTCCATGAGGCGGGATATATAGCACTGGAAAGTGTAAGAAGGGCTCTTTTACCTTACAGGTGTGGGAATAAATACTGTAGTAAAGGGTGTCTGATACAGCCATAGGTGATAACTTGAGGATCTTCGAAATTAAAAGGAAAACTAAGGAGACTGATATAACCTTAACAATAAACATTGACGGTACTGGAGAGTATGAGATATCCACAAAGATACCTTTTTTTGATCATGTACTCTCCTCCTTTGCAAAACATGGATCCTTCGATCTCTACATATACGCAGAGGGAGATTTGGAGGTAGATGACCACCACGTTGTAGAGGATGTAGGTATAACCTTAGGTCTCGCTTTAAAAGAAATTGAGAGAAAGAATATAAAGAGATTTGGATGGGCTATTATCCCTATGGATGAGGCCCGTGCCATGGTGTCCATAGATCTAGGGGGGAGGCCCTACGTTGTTGGAGAGTACACCCCAAACAGAAGTAATATCGGGAACTTCTCAACGGAGAATGTGATCCACTTCTTCCAGTCTGTTGCAAACAATGGAAAGATGAATATACACTTTGAGGTAAAGGGGAAAAATGAACACCATAAGATAGAGGCACTTTTTAAGGCCTTTGGTGTAGCCTTAGATATGGCCACCCAGGTAGATGAGAGGAAGGGGATAATAAGTACAAAGGGAGTGGTTTAAATGGAAGGTACCTCCCTTAGAGAGAGGTGTTATAGGTTAGTCAGTAAGATACCGAGGGGAAAGGTCACCACATATAAAGAGATTGCAGAGGCCCTTGGAATCAGAGGGTATAGGGTTGTGGGAATGTTGCTTAGTAAGAATCCTAAGCCGATAGAGATACCATGCCATAGGGTGGTAAAATCCAACGGTGAGGTAGGGGGTTATATAATGGGTGTTGAGAAGAAGGTAGAACTTTTGAGATCTGAGGGCATACCTGTTGAGAATGGGAGGATAGTGGATTTTGAGAGGTACTTTTTTAGGTTAAAAATAGATAATGAAAATGATTTATAGGTTAGGAACAGAGATAACTATAACAAAAAATAATAAGAATTATTATAATTTAAATTAAAAAAAAATAATAAAAAAATTTAAAAATTGTTAAATTCTACCATACACTGGACGCTACGGGAGAGATAGGGTTTTTATCAACTCTACTTTTAGACCTCTTTACTTTTTATTATTATTTAATTTTTATTATTTTTTATAAGTCTAAAATAGTATTATTCAAATAATATAAAAATTGTTCTTTTTATCACTATTTAACTGTCTTTTAATTACTTATTTTATTAATATTTTATTAGGATCCTTGATAGAAACTAGAAACCAGATAAAAATACCTCTGAGTACATATCATCTATATCCATCGATATTTACAAACTTACCTGTGTCTGTTCCTGCACTATACCATAATTTATATATATTACAATTTTTCTTATATATTTTGCCTGTGGTGGAGGGAAAGCGGCCTTGATGTAGCCTGGTATCATACGGCCCTGCCACGGCCGGTACCCGGGTTCAAATCCCGGAGGCCGCACTTTTGCAGTGCGCCAGTGGTGTAGCCTGGTATCACTCTGGCCTTCCAAGCCAGCAACTCGGGTTCAAATCCCGACTGGCGCACCATATATTATATTTTTTATAGTCCTCTATATCTATATATTTAAATATAACGATATAAGTGGAATTTTAACAAAAATATATATACCCCTATCTATTAATTAGGATTCTATCAATTTTAATAAAGAGATAAGGTGTTAATATGAAGAAGGGAGACATTGTAAAGGTGTCTTACAGTGGTTATGTTGATGGAAAACTCTTCGATACTACCGATGAAGAGTTGGCTAAAAAAGAAGGAATATACAACCCAGGGATCAGATACGGTCCAGTTACTGTTATAGTGGGACAGGGTATGTTGATACCAGGATTGGATGAGGCACTGTTAGAGATGAATGTGGGAGAGGAAAAGGAATTAGAACTTCCACCTGAAAAGGCATTTGGTAAGAGAGATCCCTCAAAGATCAAATTGATACCACTTAGAGAGTTCAAAAAGCATAAAATAACGCCAGTTGTAGGTATGCCCGTTACAATAAACAACCAGGTAGGGAAGATCGTAAGTATAAATGGAGGAAGGGTTTTAGTAGACTTCAACCATGAATTGGCTGGAAAGACTGTAAAATATATCTTTAAGGTAGAGGAGGTAGTGGAGAAACCTGAAGATATAGTAAAGGAGTTGTTAAAACTCTTCATACCTACTCTAAATATAGATGAGATAAAAGTTGAAGTAGGAGAGAAGGAGGTCAATATTACCGTGCCTGGAGAGATGTTAGTACCTCTGAGAGATGTAGGAATAATCAAAAAGGTAGTTGCCGATGAGATATTGAAGAGATTAGATGTTGAAAAGGTATCTTTTATAGAGGAGTTTGAAAGAAAAGATGAAGAATCTCAATAAATAGGTAGTTTTTACCTTTTTTTATAAATTTTTAAATCTTGGTGAAGACGGGGAATTTTATAATATAATGTTGTTTAATCCTTTTATTTTAAAATCCCTAGTGGAGAATGTATAAGGTTTTCTATCTCGGACTTCATTAAGTTCTTCCGTCTTTTATTGGTTTATTCTTATTTTACGTTAATTATTATAATAACTATTATTAAAAAATAAAAATCTTTAAAAAACAGGAGAGAAAATAAAATCCCTCTAGGTTGTACCCTTTGGATACCCTAGATACTTAAAAAGGTGGATTCTCTATTAAAAACCCTTTGTTTATGGACTGTGATAGACAGATACATCTCTAAGGAGAGGAAGTTAGTTATTCTCTATAACACGACAATTGAAATTTATAACACATTTAAATATTTTTCAACATTTTACCACGACTAATTTATAATATAAAGAAAAGAATAAAATTTTTTCAATTCCTTCCTTTTTTATTATTTTTATAATTATGGACAAAACTTTTTAAACTAAAACTACAACTTTAAGGATTTTAAATAAATAACTATTATTATAAAAATATTAAATTACCTAAAAAAGAACAATATAGGAAAAAAAGCAAAAATATAGTTCCTTATTCAGGTTTCTCCAGAAGTTTATTCTTGCTAAGTATCCTTCCATCTGATCCATGTGGTTTCCTACTTACAGTATCTAGGGCCTTCTCCATCTCCCTTGCCTCCTCTACTAACTTGGCAGCGTACCTTATCATCTCATGGGCAGATGCTACCACAGAGATGTATTTTTCCCTCTCTTTTACTATAAAACATCCTTTAACGTTGATGTCTCCAACCATCTCTGCGATTTTGAAGGCAGCCATTACCTTAGCCTTTGCATAAGGATTGGTGTATTCCATAGATTCTATAGCCCTACTCTCATTTACAACTATCTTAGGAAGTTCTACCTCTTTACCCTCCTTTATAGCATCTATCATGCTGTCTATTGCATGCTGAACAACTCTTATAGCTCCAGTTCCAGCGAGCACCTTTAACACATCTGCATTAAAGAGCACCATCTCTACAGGATCTAAGAACTCCCTCCTTGCACCTATCATAGGATCGCATTTGACTATAATATAACCTAAACCCTCTTTTTCTATATCCTCCTTTACTTTCAACCCTGGAGCATCTCCTACAATAACTGAAGGAATATCACACTTACTTAATAACTCTCTGGCCTTCTTTGGACCTGGTGCAGCAGGGTTTGGGCTAATGAATACTATAAGATCAGGTTTTATATCTTCAATCATCTTTTTAGTAACTTCCTCTACCTGTTCTACACCCATCTTGGCCCCACTTCCCAATACCCTCACATCTATATCCTTTCTGTCAGCCCTCTCATCCAAAATTAGATCGATCAGTGGTGAGGTTCCTATATTTCCACATCTGATAATTCCTATTTTTACTACCATGTTGTCACCTAACTATTATTTTAATAAATCCTTTTATTTATACTTATTTTTATTTTGATATATATTAATACTTTTAATATACCTTATCAACTTTATTAAGATGGGATTTATTATAGTAAAAATATTTTCACTCTTTAAATACATCTTATCTTTTAAATTTCATTTTAAGAAATTTTATTGCTATTTTAATGTAAAAAAATCGTAAAATTTATATATTACTGTATAAAAGTTCCTTTACATTGGATTTTAAGAGGTGATACTATTAAGAAGTTAATAGCCCTGTCTGTTGCAGGACTCCTTGTTTTAGGAGTGATGCTAGCAGGATGTATTGGAGGAAATACCACCACAGAAACCAGCACTATGGTAAAACTAGTAAACTGTAAAGGACAGGGAGCAATGCCACAACTTTTAAGTACAGGAGAACTTGATGCAGTGATTGCATGGCAGCCAACACCTGCTGTACTGGAAACTAAAGGTATAGGAAAGGTTGTAATCTACAGTGGAGATCTTCCTCCAAAGGGTATGTGGAAGAATCACCCTTGCTGTGTAATGGTAGTTTCAGAGGATGCTCTAAAAAATAAGGATTATGCAGTCCGTGAATTTGTAAAGTTAATGGTACTGTCGGCAAAGGAGATGGAGAAAAACAAGACCTTGGCAATAGAGGCAAGTGCTAAGTGGTTAGGAGTGGATAAGGAGGTAGAAGAAAAATCTATACCTACCATTAAGTTCATCTCAGATCCTAAACTTATAGTTAATGGGACTTTAAACTTTGTAGAGGTTATGAGAAAACAGAATGCACTTAGCGGTAGATTGAATACCACCGACAGGGATAAGATACTTAATACACTCTTTGACTTCGAGATTTACAACGAGGTAGTTAAGGAGATAGAGAACAATGTCGCAGTAGATCCACCTTATCCACCTTCAGAGGCACCTACCTTGAGGGTTGCACATCTTCCATCTGATCACCACGCCGCACTCTCTGTTGCAGCAACCTATCCAGAGTTGTTCAAAAAGAAGTATGGCATATACCTAGAGGAGGTAGAGCCTAAGAAGAAGTATATTCTCTATAGCCAAGGTAAGAAGGTGGCTGACGTTGAATTGACACTGGTAGTTGAAGGAGGAGCAAAGATAATGACACTAATGGCTCAGAAGCAGATAGATATAGGACTTAACGGAGTACCTCCTGCTGTATTCGCCATTGATAAGGGTACAGAAGGAAAGATCGTGTGTGCCCTCAACAGTGAAGGTTCAGCAGTTGTTGTAAGAAAGGACATCCCTGTAAACAACTGGGATGAATTTGTAGATTGGATTAAAGAACAGCATAAAGAAGGGAAAGTTGTAAAAATAGGCTATCCACTACCTGTGGCTATACAGTATGTAATGTTAAAGAGTGCCCTTGATGCTGAAGGTATAACTTACAGCGAATAATTCTTTTTTACTTTTTTATTAAGAGTGTAATGGATTTTAATAATAATAAAAATAATTAGTGAAAAATCCTTTGTAGGTTGAATTAAAAAGTATAGAACCACTCTTTTGTATTTTATAACACCTTATAACTATTTTTTCTCTCTAGAAACTCTTCTAAAAGGATAAATATTAAATAACACATTCTATCCTTTTCTAAAGTATTTAAAATGTTTTTAGGAGTGGATAATATAAAGGGATTTTTATAAAAATTATTATTACAATTAGGGGTTTTAATTATTATTTTAAATTAAGTTTCTCAGGTGAATGTATGGATCTATCTAATGTTAAAAAATTTATCTACAAGTACTACATAGAGCCTATAGAAAAACAGTCAGGTTATAACTACATTCAGGAGATAACTTACGGTATACTACTGTTTTTTATGGTGTACATATTTTACAGAACATGTAAAATATTTCATATAGATATAGATAGGAGGTTTGCAGTGGTTACTGTATTTTATACAGTTCTCATATCCCTTATAAGGGCCCTTGTAGATGGTGGTTATATCCCTCATACTTACTACACTGTAACTCCTGGTATCGTAATAGTGATAGGTTTATACTACCTTATTGCAATTATCTTATCTGCTTTAATACTTAAAGAGAGGTATTATATATTGGCAACAATTATGGCAGTACTACCTCTTACATATTTAATATTCATCTTTTTAAAGAACATGGTCCATATCGAGGCGCTATTTTACGTCTTATTTATGGTGGTTTTAATATATGCTATTTTTAACTATCTCCTTGAAAGGATAGAATCTATAAAAAATATCCTAAAATTCCAATCTATAGATAGATACGTAATACTGGCCCAACTTACAGATGGTGTGGCCACTGCCATTGGAATTGGGTTGTATGGATACTGGGAACAACATCCCTTGCCAAGGTTCTTTATGGATCACTTTGGTCCCTTTATTATGATACCCTTGAAGTTGGTGGCAGTTATAACTGTCCTCTATATTCTAAACAGTGAGGTGGAGAATAGGGATCTGAGAAATATCTTGAAGATTACAGTTATGGCCTTAGGTCTTGCTCCTGGACTTAGAAATCTATTCAGGATTGTGATGGGAGTTTAACTCTTTTTATCCTTTATACAGTTCTCTACAAATTCCTTAAACCTCTCAAATACTTCATCAGACATGGCATGTTCCAATCGACAGGCTTCCTTATAGGCAATTTCTCTCTCCAATCCTAAACATTCAACTAAAAATGTCTCTATCGTCTTATGTTTATCTATAACATTTTTTGCTTTTTCCATACCTTTTTCCGTTAGTCTTATGCCTATATAGGGCTCATACTCTACATATCCCAATTTATGAAGTTTTTTAGCCATATTTGTAATAGCAGGAGGTTTAATATCCAACAGTTTGGCTAACTCGGTAGTTTTTACAGGCCTATTTTTATCCTTGGTGAATATATAGACCTTCTCTAAGAAATCTTCTATACTCTCAGACATTGAACCACCAATAAGAATATTAATGTAATAATTATTAAATTATTTATCATTTTTTAAAATTTATTAAAAAAGTATAAAAAATAAGAAGGTATTATAATAAACTTTCTGGATAAATAGAAACAGGTGATACATTGCTAAAAAACGTAGATGAATCATTTGAAATAAAGGATATGGTAGGTAGGGAGGTTATAGACTCCAGAGGGAACCCTACTGTAGAGGTAGAGGTTATAACAAAGGGGGGAGGATACGGTAGGGCTATAGTGCCCAGTGGTGCCTCAAAGGGTGCCCATGAGGCTATGGAACTTAGAGACAGGGAGATGAGATTTGGAGGTAAAGGGGTACTCCTGGCAGTAGATAATGTAAACTCCATCATAAAACCTGAGTTGGTAGGATTTGACTCCCGTATGCAGAGAGAGATTGACATGTTGATGAAGGAACTTGACTCCACAGAGGATAAGCGTAAGTTAGGTGCCAACGCCATACTTGCCGTATCCCTTGCAGTTGCAAAGGCTGCTGCAGACACTGCATCCCTGCCTCTCTATAAGTATATTGGAGGTTGCAACTCCTACGTTATGCCAGTTCCAATGATGAATATACTCAACGGAGGGGTTCATGGGGGCAATCAGTTGGAGTTCCAGGAGTTTATGATAATGCCTATAGGTGCAGACTCCATCTCTGAGGCTATAAGGATGTCTTCAGAGGTGTACCATACTTTGAAAAGGGTAATCTTAGATAAGTACGGTAGGGATGCAATAAACGTTGGAGATGAGGGGGGATTCGCCCCACCTGTAAAGGATATCAGGGAGGCGTTAGATCTACTGGATGAATCTGTAAAGTTGGCAGGTTATGAGGACAAGATAGTGTATGCCATAGACTGTGCTGCTACAGAGTTCTACAACAAAGAGAAGGACTGTTATATTATACAGGGAAGGGAGTTATCGAGAGACGATCTCATATCCCTATACAGGGAGATAGTAGATGAGTACAGTATCGTTTCAATTGAGGATCCACTCCATGAGGATGACTTTGAAGGCTTTGCAATGATTACAAAGGAGTTGAAGGGGATACAGATAGTGGGGGACGATCTATTTGTAACAAACACTGAGAGATTAAGGGAGGGCATTAAGAGGGGTGCTGCAAATGCACTACTTCTGAAGGTGAACCAGATAGGGACGTTGACAGAGGCAATAGATGCGGCAAATTTAGCCTTTAGAAATAGTTATGGGGTTATAGTGTCCCATAGAAGTGGAGAATCTGAGGATACCACTATTGCAGATCTCTCAGTTGCCCTAAACAGTGGGCAGATAAAAACTGGAGCACCTGCTAGGGGGGAGAGGACTGCAAAGTACAACCAACTTATTAGGATCGAGGAGGAGTTGGGGTATCCTAAGTATGCAGGGAGAAACTTCAGATGTCCATTTTAAATATTTTTACTAGGATAAATTAAAAATTCAAATAATGTTAATTAAAAATACTAAAATAATAAGTGTTATAAAACATGGAAAAAGGTTAAGATATAGAACTTTAATCCAACATAAAACTATAAAAAACTGTTTATAAAATAGATAGATGCTCCTCTTACTTACAATATTTTCCAATTTCTAAGTAGTAGAAAAGGAGTACTTCTTTGGAGATCCAGGAATCGTATATAAGAGATAAACAATAGAGGTTTTACTGTTAAGGTTTTATTTTTTACTGTTTATCTGTTTTTTTTTATTATCCTTTATAGGTGAAAGGATGAATAGTAAAAGTAAAAAAATGTCTAAATTTGCCCATATACTGAAGGTACATCCCTGTTATAACGAGAAACTTCATGACAAGGTGGGGAGAGTTCACCTACCTGTCGCCCCTAGGTGCAACATTGCCTGTAAGTTCTGTAGGAGGAGTATAGGTGGAGAATGTTGTGAGGAGAGGCCAGGGGTGGCAAAGGGTATTATGAAACCTGAGGAGGTGGAGGACTATGTAAGAGAGTTATTAAAAAAGATACCTAATCTCAAGGTTGTAGGTATAGCAGGTCCAGGGGACAGTTTATTTAACAAGGAAACCTTTGAAACTTTGGAGATATTAAAGGAGAAGTTTCCAGATCTGATAAGGTGTCTCTCTACCAACGGACTACTACTTCCTAGGTATGCAGAGAAATTAGCAGATTTAGGTGTGAAAACTGTAACAGTGACTGTAAATGCTATAGATCCTAAGATCCTTAAAGATATTGTAGAGTGGATATACTACGATGGGAAGATATACAGGGGGGAAGAGGGGGCATCTATACTTATTAAGAATCAGATGGAGGGTATTAAAAAGGCTCATGATCTAGGGCTGATAGTGAAGATAAACACTGTACTGATACCTGAGATAAATATGGATCATATTGTAGAGATTGCCAAAACCTTCAAGGATGTAGCACACCTTCAGAATATCATTCCACTTATACCACTGTACAAGATGAAGGAGTTAAGACCTCCTACCTGTGAGGAGATAAAGAATATAAGGGAAAAATGTGAAAAATACTTACCTCAGTTTAGAGCATGTCAACAGTGTAGATCAGATGCTGTAGGGTTGCTATCTGAAAAGAAACTGAATATCTACGATCTAAAGCACTTCTCCCATTAAAAGAGTTAGGTGGTATTGAATGGAGAGAGTTGTTATAACGGTAACTGGAAAAGATAGAGTAGGGATAGTAGCAAAGATAGCCTCTACACTTGCAGAGAATAATGTAAATATCTTGGACATAAGGCAGTCTCTTATGGAAGATCTCTTTACTATGATAATGCTCGTGGATATATCTAAGTCAAAGAGTGATTTCGAGGAGTTGGTAAAGAAATTAGATAAGGTTGGTGAAGAAATAGGAGTAAAGGTAATAGTACAGCATGAAGACATATTTAAGTATATGCACAGGATATAATATTTGAACTCTATTTTTTCGTAATAAACATGGTTAATTGGTTAACACTCTTCTTTGAGGGTTTAAAGTTTTTTGTCATTTTTGTTATTATTTTAATGAAAACTAGAATTTATAAAAATTATAAAAATTAAAACCCTAATTCCCATCAAAAAATCCTGAGAAGAATAGCAATAATTATAATAAAAAAGTTAATTATAATAAAAATATAAAAAGAAGATATTAAAATCAGAATAAAGATAATCTCCTGGGACGCTCTAAGATACTCTATGGAAGTGGAGCAGATCCTTCTTAGCAGGTTGCTATTATTAATTTTGTTAAAAGTATTATATTTTAATAATATTTTAATATTTTTTCAGTTTTTATTATTTTTTTATTTAAATCATTACTTTGATGATAATTAAGGTATCATTTAATGTTATCTACAACTCGTAATTATATTAATTGTTATTATTATAATAGAGAACTAAAAACATTGAAAAGAAATAACAATAAGATTCTACTATCCTCACTTAGAAACATTCCAAAAAATAAAAACATTGAGATTTTTACTCACCACCATCAATTATAGAATTCCCTTCGCAACCTTTTCAAGATTATCCAACTGTTCACCAGTACCAAAGGCATATATAATATCTCCAGCGGATATTTCAGCATCTGCAGATGGATTTATTATCACCCTATCTTTCTTCTTTATACCGATAATATTCGCCCCAAATTTCTCTCGAATCCTAGATTCATATAACTTTTTACCTGCCAAGGGAGAATTACTTCTGACCTCTATCTTCCTTATCTCTAAATCTTCATCGTACTCGTATCTTGCTATAGACATAAAGGTGGAGATAAAGTCAAGTATATCAACCTTCAGGGCAAGTGCAGCCATCCTAAGTCCTCCTATAACATAGGGAGAAACTACCCTATCAGCCCCAGCAATCAGCAATTTATCCATAGATACCTTTTCCTCAGCCTTTGCTACAACGAATACATTAGGATTCAGTCTCTTGGCAGAAAGTGTTATATATACATTATCTGAATCCCTGGATACTGCAGATATTAATCCTTTGGCCTTTTTAATTCCAGCTTTTATCAGTACTTCGTCATGGGTGGCGTCTCCTACAATGTAGTTAAAATTAGGATTGTTCTCCAACTCCTCCTCTAAAATCTTCTCGTTGATATCTATAACTACATACTTAGCTCCAGATCTTCTAAGTTTTTTAGTTACTACTCTACCACATTTACCATATCCACATATAATATAGTGATCTTTCAGATTTTTTATTCTCTTTTCCATCTTTCTCATCCTATCTGTTTTTTTAAAGTATCCACTTACAAAAAATTCGGCAACATTACCTAAGGCGTACAACCCTATACCGACACCACATAGGATATAAATAGAGGAGACTACCTTTCCAAGTTCTGTTGTAGGTGTAATATCTCCATATCCAACTGTAGAGATAGTTACTATCGAAAAATAGAGGGCATTGGTAAAAGATAAACCCTCTAAATACATCATTACAAGGGCGTAAATTAAAATAAGTAGGATCATAGTTAATATACTTAATTTTATCCTGTTAACAACCTCCATTTAAGACCCTGAGGAGATTTATAAACATTAAAATAAATATTATAATATAATATTATAATAAATAATATTTGATGACATTATATCAGTGGGAACTATGATTATAAAAACCTTACTTAAAAAAAGGGGACAACTATCCTTAGAATTTTCTTTATTACTGTTTGTTATACTTATTCTCTCTCTTGCATCTATCTATCATTTTATAAATAATAACTTAGATGAGAGGAGTAGGGACCTAGATAATATAGATATGGGGGCTAAAACTGCCATTTCCCTTGTAAATTCGGGATACAACGGGAGTAATGTAGGATATCCTATACTATACCTTGGTATGTCTTACGATTCAAATAGAACCAATATTTCCATCTATATAAGGAATCAAAGTCCCTTAGACGCTTCAACTCTATATCTTATAGAGAGACTGATATACGATAGATCAGGCGTAGATCCTGATGAATACAATATAACAATAGTTATAGTAAATTAAAAAGTGAGACCATGTCCTGTATAGAAAAATACGACTACGAGATCCTATTTAAAGGATCCTTTAAAAAGTGTTCCGACTATATCAAAAAGAACTTTAAAAATATAAGGTACTTGAAGGCGGGAGAGGAGGTTCTAAAGGGAGTACTTCTAATAGGGAAACCTCCAATACCTGTAGCCTATGAGGAAGATTTTGTTATATTTCCCTATACAAAACCATGTCATGGGACTTTTGTTTTAAAAGTACCTCTTAGTGAATCTTCTTCGGAAAAGAAAGATAATAAAGATAAAAAAGGAGGTTTTTTATCTATACTAAAGTTTTGGTAGGTGGTATCTTTGAGAGTGCTTGTTATCATAGGGTGCCCTGAACCTCCTGTTTTGGTCCCCTCTACCATATACTTGTTAAATATGTTGAAAAATCGTGGATGTGAGGTTATCCTATCTGCAAATCCTGCAGCATTAAAACTCCTTGAAACTGCTGATCCAGAAAGGTACTATTTAAAAGGTGTAGGATTTCAGGATATAGAGATGGGATTGAAAAATAGGTTAGAGGTAGATGCTATAGTGGGATTCGCCCACAACGATGCTGCAGTAAATTATATTATATCCTATAAATCAGTATATGATGCAAAAACCTATGCTATAGTATTTGGTAGGGAGGTAAAAAAGGAATACATTGAGGATTTAGAGGAGGAGGGAATAACAACATACTCTGCTCGGGCCTTCCACAACCCTATTCCTATTGTGGCTAAATTAAAGGAGATGTTAAGGGAGATGATTTTTAAATAGTAAGATTAAGATAAAGTTTTTTTTAGTTAGGATTTAACTTTTTTCTAGGTATTTAAATTAAAAAAAGTTTTTTAAAATAATTATGTTATTTATTAAAATTTTTATATTTAATTAAAGTTGATTATATTAATTTAATAACTCTAATTCTCATTAAAAGTCCTGATAAAAATAATAATTATAAAAATTAAAAGTATAAGAAGAAGGTATTAAAATCAAAATAAGAGATAATTTCCTGGGATGCTCTAGGATACTATGGAGTGGAGCAGGTCCTTCCTAACAGGTTGCTATTATTTAATATTTTTATTATAAGGTATTATATTTCAATATTTTTTCTAACCCTACTTCCCATCAAAGGGAGAGTTTAAAAAATAATAAGAATAATTATAAAAATAATAAAAATAAAAAATAAGAAAAGATTTTAAAATAAAAAATAAAAAAATGTTTAAAAACAGAAACTTCTATTATCCCAGATATAGCATTTTTAAAAGAAGATTGGAGGGGAATGATCCTCTGTAGACCTTCTAGTGTAGTGGATATCAGAGTAAGATCTCCTATCATACCTAAGTGTTCAGAAAGATCCTAAGAATATCTAATGATTTATATTGATTATTTTTATTGTCCTTTTAATCACTACTTGGTGGGAATTTAGGTTTTTTCTAGTCTTTTTTATTATTTTTATTTTTATTATTTAAATATTATTTAAATCGTTATTTTGATGGGCATTAAGGCTAAAAAATAATAATTTAATAAAAAAAGATAAAAACTTCTACCTAAGTGTTATTCTATCCCAAGACTACTACTTTTTAACATCTAAAAAAAAACAAATTCCATAGTTGATAAGAGCCTACATCTTTTAAAAAAGATTAGCAAGTTTGCCCACTCTGTAAGTATTCAGGATTATTGTTAAAGTGGTAATAATAATGGAATTTTTATATATATCTTTATAATGTTTAATTAATATCCTATAGTTTTTAGGAGTATAAAATTCTCTATAAGTAAATTATTTGCCCCTCACTAGTCCATAAAGTGTATAACCTAGAGCACATATAAATAAGCCTTCAGGAATGTTAAAAAGGGATAACATCAAAGAGATCCCAAAGACTACTAGATGCCATTTCCCTGGATACTTGGGATATACTATATCACTTACCATCAACAACCCTATCAACACTCCAATTATGGAGATGATCACATCCCAGGGGTAAGTTCCTAACATCCCCCCGTATTTTAAAACCATCTCACAGGATGTGGAGAGGAGAAGGGCTCCAGCAGGTATAGGTAGGCCTACAAAATCCTTAACATTTAATATATTGAACCTTGCAAGTCTTAATGCTCCACATAGGAGAAATATTATAGATGCTATCAAACTCCATATACCTCCAAAGTAGTGATATAGTAGATAGGAGGGTGCCACTCCAAAACTGACAACATCAGATATACTGTCCAACTGGGCTCCGAAATCTGATACTGTATTAGTTTTCCTGGCTACGTATCCATCTAAGGCGTCGAATATTATGGCTAAGTAGATATATCTAAAATCATGGAAGAGTATTGCCAGCATCCCTAGTACAATATTCACCATAGTTAGATAGTCTGAAACGGTAATTATTTCCCTTATTCTGAATATCTTAATTTCCCTCCCCATGGACAACCTCCACTATCTTCCTACGTAGATCCTCCATCTCCCTTCCAATGGAAGAGTTTAGATCTACAGGTTTTCCCTTTAGATCCATATATACAACATCCTCACTGTATGGTAAAAACTTAAGTATAGGAATACCTACCTCCTTCTCAAAGATCTCCTTAAATCTCTCCCTATCCATATCCTCCTTTACCTTATTCACAACCGCATAAATCCTTGGAATACCTAGATCTTCTGCCAATTTTTTTATCCTCTTGGCAGTTAAAATAGCCTTCTTAGAAGGTTCCACTACAACGAGTATCATATCTACGTTCTCTGTGGTTTTCCTCCCTAGATGTTCAATACCTGCCTCCATATCCATAATTACAACTTCATCCCTCTTCAATATAAGGTGCCTTAAAAGTCTCCTAAGGAGAACTGACGCAGGACATACACATCCCTCTCCCCCCTGTTCAACAGTTCCCATCGCCAGAAGGTATATATTACCTACTCTGTAGGAGTATTTATCCACTATATCATCTACCTTGGGATTTACCTTAAATACACTTCCATATCCTCCAACCTTTGCACCTGTACGCTCCTCTATAAGATCCTCCATCTTAGAGATAGGAGTAATCTCCTCCTCTATTCCCAGGGCACAGGCGAGATTCATATCTGGATCTGCATCAACTGCAATAACCTTGTAGTTGTTTTTTTCAAAGAGTCTTGCCAGTGTAGAGGCTATAAAGGTTTTACCAACTCCTCCCTTTCCAGTAACGGCGATCTTCAAGGTATCACCAGTTAGGTTTTCTGACACTTTCTTTTAAGATACTCCAATATATTGGCCCTTACCTCCCCTATAGTGTATCCCATCTCTACAGGTATATTATCCTCCTTATTCAGTATCTCTACTAGATGGGCCACCCTGGGGAGTCTTAAATTCGCCTTCCTTATCAGATCCACTTTACTGAATACTTCCCTTGGAGTACCCTCTGTTATAATCTCCCCTTTGTTCATAACATAAACCCTATCTGCATATACAGGTACCAGATCTACATCGTGGGTAGATATTATTACAGTCATCCCCTCCCTGTTCAACTTGTAGAGTAACTCCATGATCTTAGACGCCCCTAAGGGATCTAAACCTGCTGTAGGTTCATCAAGTACCATTATTTCAGGCTTCATAGCCAGTACTCCTGCTATGGCAACCCTCTTCTTTTCCCCACCACTTAAATAATGGGGAGGTTTATCTTCATATCCCTCCATCCCTACAGCCTTCAGAACTTCTTTAACTATTTTCTTAACTTCCTCCTCACTGTATCCCAGATTTAAAGGACCAAATGCCACATCTTCCATCACTGTTGGAGCGAATAGTTGATCGTCTGCATTCTGAAAAACTATCCCTACAGTTTTCCTAATCTCTAAGAGAGATCTACTGTCGTACTTTATAGGTTTTCCCTTTATCAGTATCTCTCCCTTATGAGGTTTTAAGATCCCGTTGAAGTGTAAAAATAGAGTAGATTTTCCAGCACCGTTTGGACCTAAGAGTGCTACCATTTCTCCTCTTTTAACTTTAAAATTTACTCCCTTTAGGGCTAGGGTCCCATCTGGGTATTTGTAGTATATATTTCTTGCCTCTAGGATAACCTCATTTTTAGACATAAATTCACCGTTTTCTCTAGTAAAATTTAAGACTTATAAAATTATTTTTAATGAATATAAAAATTATTCTCTTTAAACTATATTAAGCACTAAAACTTATACTTCCTATATTTCTTTTTCCTTCTTAGCTTTCCTAAAGACAAAGGTATGCTTATGTTCCACCATATAAAAATCGTACTCCCTACCTTGCCACCTCTCCCTCGTAGTCATATATTTAACAGTAATTTAATAACTTCTCTGATCTGGAAAACTCCATTTGTGGTACGTTCTAGTTTGTAATCTTTCAGAAGTGTTAAAAACTTTATATTCTATTTCTTTTGAAGTTTTATCCCCATATCTTTAACTATTATACTATCCCATTCTGTAATAAAGCCAATATAATCTTCTTCTGTTAATTCCTTCATTTTTCTTCTTTTTATCCATGATTATTTCCTATTTTTAATATTTTTATAAATTTTAATTCTTATTATGAAAATTATAATAATAAAAATAAAAAATAGTAAAAAACTACTTTTAGTTTTCTATCTTTAATTAATCCCGTATTATTGTTTAATGTACTCCTCTATCATTTCCATCATCCTCCTCGTAGCCTCAACCACATCCTCAGATCCAACTATTGCAGAGATAACAGCCACACCATCTACACCAACTTCTAGAACCTCCTTAACATTTTCATGGTTTATACCACCTATTGCAACAACTGGAATATGAACATTCTCCACTATCTCCCTCAATCCCTCTAAACCTAAAAGTTTAGCATTCTCCTTAGTCCTTGTAGGGAATACACTGCCAGCACCTATGTAGTCTGCACCCTTTTTTTCCCCCTCCAGTGCTTCCCTTAGATTTGATGCAGAAACACCTACTATCAAATTCGGTGCTATCTCCTTCACTATATCCACTGGCATATCCTCCTGTCCCACATGTACCCCATCTGCACCTACAGCCAGGGCAACATCCAACCTATCATTTACTATATAGAGGGCGTCGTAATCCTCAGTTAGTTTTCTGATCTTCCTACCTACCTCTACCATCTCCCTTGTAGGTACTCCTTTGAGTCTCAACTGTATTGCAGTTGCCCCTCCCTCTAAAGCCTCCTTTACACTTTCCACCTCATCCCTAAATCTCCTATCAGTTATAACGTAGAGTTTAAGTTTCTTTCTTAGGTTCAACTTTTCACCTACATAAATGCAAATATTTGAATAAATAATAATTATTATAAAAATTATAATAATAAAATTCGAAATTAATTGTATCGAATTAAAATTTTTACTTACTAGTATATATCTTAAAGGGTTTAAATTATCTCTCTGATTTTATACATATGGAGGCAAAAAAGGGGTTTTATATACAATTTATTAAACATTAGAAAAGAGTTAATATAGATGTAAGATCCCTAAAGTACTCTTTATTTTAATCTTGTTCTACTCCTCTATATACTATATATAACACAACTGCAATAGATACAACTACTGCACCTATAGGCGCAGGGGCTCTTACCGTTGGATTATTATTTAACTGTGTTGCATCTGTTCCTGTATCTGCATTATTATTTTCTTCGTTATCATTTGGGTCCCCTAGATTTGAATCTGGAGGAGGCTGTGGTGCCATAGGCGCCGCAACACTCTCCAAATGCATTAAGAGTATCGTCGTTAATAACAATAGATTTAGTATTTTACTTTTCATAGTTACACCCTTTTAAGATACCCTTTTAAGATAAAGATTTTTATTATTTTTATTATATTTTTAAATATTTATTAATTTATTATTAGTGTTGTTTTATTAGTTTATTTTTTAATCTTACATAGGTAGGGACTAATACAATAATATTTATAATTTTATAATCTAATACTTTTTATAGGACTGTGAAACTGTCTAGTTTTACCTACCTTAACTACAAGGTTCATAATACTAATCTGTCAGTTAGAGTTTCACCTGTCCCTGAAAAGTGTTCAAGAGGCATCCTAAGGATAAACAAACTTAACATCTTTAAAAGAGTGAGATTATGAACAGGGTATTTCCATTCTCCGCAATAGTTGGACAGGAGAAGATGAAGAAGGCACTTATCCTGAATGCTATCAACCCAAAGATCGGTGGGGTTTTAATTAGAGGAGAGAAAGGTACTGCAAAATCCACTGCAGTTAGGGCTTTAGCGGATCTTCTACCTGAGATAGAGGTTGTGGAGAACTGTCCATTTAACTGTACTGTTGATGGAGATCTATGTGATATCTGTAGGGAGAATATTAAAAAGGGAAATCTAAAAACTGTTAAAAGGAAGATGAGGGTTGTAGATCTCCCTATAGGTTGTACAGAGGATAGGGTAATAGGTACATTGGATATAGAGAGGGCTATAAAAGAGGGTGTGAAGGCGTTAGAACCTGGAATACTTGCAGAAGCTAACGGTAATATACTCTACATAGACGAGGTAAATCTCTTAGACGATCATATAGTGGATATTCTGTTAGATGTTGCGGCGATGGGTTGGAATATCATAGAGAGGGAGGGAATAAAGATAAAACATCCCTCCAGGTTCATACTTGTAGGTACTATGAATCCTGAAGAGGGGGAACTTAGGCCTCAGATACTGGACAGGTTCGGTTTAATGGTTGATGTGGAAGGTTTGGAGGATGTTAAAGACAGGGTGGAGGTTGTTAAGAGGGTTGAGGAATTCAACAGGGATCCAGAGGGGTTCTATAAGAAATTTGAGGAGGAACAGAATAAACTGAGAAAAAAGATAGAGAATGGAAGGAGGATTCTAAAGGATGTTGTAATTAAAGACGATCTACTGGAGTTGATCGCCAGGATCTGTGTTGAGTTGAACATACCAACGAGTAGGGCAGATATAACTGTGGTGAGAACTGCAAAGGCAATAGCAGCCTTCAATGGAAGAACATACGTAAATATCGACGATATTAAGGAGGCCTGTGAGTTGGCACTACCTCATAGGATGAGGAGAAAACCCTTTGAACCTCCACAGTTAAATCAGGAGAAGATAAATGAGATAATAGAGGATTTTAAAAATAATAATAATTTAAAGAATGAGAATAATGATCTAAAAAAAAACGTTCTGAAGATGTAGAAATAGATAGTACTGAGAGTAGAAGACATGAAGGAGATAAAGATGATAGAGAGGGAGAAGGGGACAGAGATAGAGAATACAGGGGTATTCAGGGGGGAGAGGAGAGAGAGAATGGAGAGGGCTCCTCTGAAAGGGTATTCAACCCTAAGGGTGGAATAGATCCCAGGAATATACTGAAGGTCAAACTTAGGGACAACACCCTTAGACACTTCCAGGGGAGACATGTAGATAGTCTAAGTAGAAGGGGGAGGTATGTAAGTTATAAGATGCCTAAGGGTAAGGTAAGAGATATAGCACTAGATGCCACAATCAAGGCAAGTGCTCCCTATCAGAGGAGTAGGTTAGAAAAATCCTCAGGAGATGTGAAGTTAATAATCAAAGAGGAGGATATAAGGGAGAAGGTTAGAAAGAGGAAGATACTTACAAATATACTCTTCGTTGTAGATGCAAGTGGTTCCATGGGTGTTATGAGGAGAATGGAGGCTGTTAAGGGGGCTATCCTCTCCATCCTCATGGACGCCTATCAGAAGAGGAACAGGGTAGGTATGATAACATTCAGAGGGAAGGATGCTGAAGTAGTACTGCCCTTTACCTCCTCGGTGGAGTTGGCAGAGAGGTGTTTAAGGGATATTCCAACTGGAGGTAGAACTCCTCTTTCAAAGGCATTCTTAAAATCCTACGAGGTTGTTAAAGGTGCTATCAGGAGGGATCCAGATATAGTACCTATGGTTATATTTATAAGTGATTTTAAACCTAACGTATCTGTTGCTAAGGACTATCTAGAGGAGATATATCAGGTATGTGAGAGGTTTGTAGAAGAGGGTATAAACGTTATACTTATAGATACAGAGGTTGATTCCTTTGTAAAGATAGGTATTGGAAAAAGAATAGCAGAAAAATTCGGTTTTCCGTACTACCATATAGATAAACTTACCTCCGAGAGTATATTGGAATTACTCCAGTAGTTTTTTAAACTGGATGTTGTAATCCTCTTTACTCTTTACCACCCCTATTATCTCTACATTCCCGTATTTCTCAATAGTTTCAAAGGTTTTTTCATAGTATAAAACATCCTCTAATCTAGTTATACAGTTGATAATAACCCCCTTGATCTCAATCCCTTTATTCCTCAGATGTTCAACTGTTAGGAGTGTATGGTTTATAGTGCCTAAGTTAGGTCTAGAGACAACAACTGCAGGGAGATCTAAGAACTTTATTAGATCTGACATTAGGAAGTTATCCCTTATAGGTACTGCAACTCCTCCTGCCCCTTCAACTATGAGGTATTGGTATTTTTTACTTAGTATATCGAAGGATCTCTTTATTCTATCTTTTATTTCGTTTAAGGTTATATCGTATCCTTCAACCTCGAAGGCGATGTTTGGAGATAGGGGATTTTTCAGGTTTATGGGATTTAAAATACTTAGATCTTCCTCTAAGTTTAAGGTGTTCTTAAGTGTTAAAGTATCTTCTACACCACCAGTTTCTACAGGTTTTAAGTAGCCTACCTTTATATTTTCTTTGTATTTTAGGTGACTTCCTATTATAGAGGAGACGTAGGTTTTTCCAACTCCTGTATCTGTTCCTGTGATGAATATCATAGGATTTCACCTTATTTTGATTTTTATAATTATAAAAAATTAAAAAATTGATAAAAGTATAAAAATAAATAAAATTAGAAAAATCTCTAAGATTACTAAAAGGTTGAGAAAGGTAAAATCCCGCTATTATTCCCCCGAATAATCCGAACACTGAGATACTTCTTCTTTTCTCTCCCACTGAGGAGGGTGTCAAGTCTATTTAGACTTTAAACTATAATTTATGATGGAGGACATTACCTTTTCTCCAGTACTCGAGCATCCTTTATATCTATTTACCCCTTTTAGATGTAATACTCTTCAAGATTTTCTATTTCTGATTTTATTTTTATTTATTTTTTATAATTATAACTATTTGTTGTTTAATATAAATCTAACTACACTTTGATGGAAATGAGATTTTAATAATTAGAATTCTTAATATCAAAAAGGTGATACAATGAAAATAGGAATCGTTGGAGGAGGGACATCTGGATTACTCTCTGCCTTAGCCTTAGAAAAAAAGGGGCATGATATTACAGTTATAGAGAAAAACAGGATAGGAGGTCTCTGTAGAAGTGAATATATCGATGGCTACACAGTAGATATAGGAGTTCATGCAATCACCATGTTGAACGACGGACCCCTTATAAGACTACTAAAAAAATATGCGAAATATATCCCAAACTTTAAACCTTACGGAGACTACTACGTCAGATTGGATAAACTTTACAGCATCCCTGTCTCTATGCAGGAGTGGACATCTACCCCTATAATTCCCAACAAAGATAAGGTTCTTATTATAAGTAAGATGATAGATCTCATGACTTCAGGATTTTCAAAAGATACTTCTGTTTATGACGTTATAAAAGATATGAACCTAAGTAAAGTCTCAATAGATTTCTTCAACACCATCTGCTACTTCCTAAGTGGAGAGAATATGGAAAAAACCCCTCTCTGGAGGTTATTTACAGGGGCAGGATACATTCCAGAGGACGATATTCTCCCCTTCATATATTACGAGGATCTGAAAATAAATCCATTGAAGACTGTACTCTTTAGGAAGATAAACGGAGAGAGGATAAAAAAGATTCTAAAGGAGGGTTTTCTATCTTCAATAAAGAATGGATCTAGAAAGTATTTAAGTAAATTTATTAATAGATCGAGGTATTGGACCCAGGGATATCCCTTTGGAGGTGTCCAGTCTATATGTAATTCTATACTTTACTCCTTAGATAGAACAGAGATCATAGAAGGAGAGGAGGTTGTAGAGATAGCCCAATATAGAGAAGATGGGGAAAATCCAGGTTATATCCTTTATACACAGGATAACAGTTATTACTGTGATGTAGTTATATATTCAGCCCCTTCCAGGCTTCTCCCAGACATTACCGATATCCCAGAGATCCAGGAGAAAAAGGATAAGTTAAAAAGTATAAAATTTACAAAATCCCTTACAGTATGGATAGGATACGACGAGAACCCCCTTCCTTACCTTGGTTCAGAGATATGGATCGATTATCCCTGCTGGGCAACCTGTGTAACCAACTACGACAAAAGTTTGGCACCTCCTGGAAAGCATCTCTTAGGATTCTCCTTTGTAAATACCAAGAGAGAGGAGGCTCTAAGTGTCATAGAGAACAAGTTGAACATAGATGTAGATAAAGCCCATATGGTACATTTCCAGGAGTGTATTCCAGAACAGGCGTCATGTGTTGTAGGACAGTACTTCGTATATCCCAAGATAAGGGACGACTTCTACGTTGTAGGTACAGATGCAGATCCAAGGAGTATGGGTATTACAAGGGCTGCGTACTCTGTGGAGGTGATGTTGTCTGAGTTTGAGAGGTCGTTGAAAAATAATAAATTATAAAAATTATTATAGTCTTCATCAATAATAGTTAAAAAATTTATAATTTACGTGAAGTAAAAAATATTTAATAAAAATTTAATAATACATTTTTATTAATTGCCTTTAAGATTTTTATTATTATAATTATTATCCCTTATAATTACTACTTTGATGGGAACTATATACCTCTAATTCCTTTTATAAAAGATTATTATTTAAACTAATTAAAAAATAATTAGAGCAATAGTAAAAAGTCGGTAAATAAAAAAGAGAGGTAAAAGAGTTTTAAAGAAGGAAGATTAATAAATATTTTGCCTGTTTCCTTCAATATTTAGTATCCAGAGAACTTAAAGATATATAGTAGTAATTTCTTATTTTTGTTATTTTAATCAGAATTTGATGAAGACTATATGTATATAAATTATAAAAAATTATAAAATTATATTGATAATTATAATAATTATAAATAAAAATTAAAAATTAAGGTGATACTATGGTTGTAATAATTGATTACAATAAGTGTAAAGGATTGGACTGTGCAGAGTGTGTAAATATATGCCCTATGGAGGTATTTAAAATAGAGAATGATAAAGTTGTAGTATCAAATGATGATGTTTGTACCTTCTGTATGGTCTGTGAAGACGTGTGCTTAGAGAATGCTATAGAGGTTAGAGAGGAATAATGCCCATCTTTTATAATTTTTAAATAATAAATAAAGGAAGCAAACACATTAAAACAGAAATCTTTTGTTTCTATACTTTCCCAGATATATTTTTTCCAGTAGGGAAAATGGATGTAAAATTTTTATTGAAGTGTTCAAGTTATTTTCATTTCTTTTTATTTATCGTTTTTATAATTTTTATTGTTGTATAGTTCTAAAAATTTAAGATTATATTCATTTTAAGGGCAAATAGAAACTGTGTACTTGAAAATGGTGATCCTATGCTTTCCTTATACGCCAAAAAGGTTCTAAATGAGTCTCTTATAAATGATGTGGGTTATGGAGACATCACTACAGAGTTGATCATCCCAGAGGACCATAAATCCAGGGGAGAGATAGTTATTAAGGAGGATGCTGTAATCTGTGGTATAAACTTTATTTTAGATTTTTTAAGGGATTATAACTTAAAGTGCGATCTACTTGTAAGAGAAGGGAAATTTGTAGAAAAAGATAGTAAAGTTATGGAGATAGAAGGCAACACAAGAAAAATATTATCCCTTGAAAGGACAATCTTAAACTTTTTGATGCACCTCTCAGGTATAGCAACTAAAACCTACAGGGTTGTGAAGAAGGTAAGGGAGGTAAATAAAAAAGTTAGAATAGCCTGTACTAGGAAAACACTACCTCTCCTTTCACCCCTTGAGAAGTACGCCGTGGTTGTAGGAGGAGGAGATAGCCATAGGTTTAGGTTGGATGATATGGTGATGATAAAGGACAACCATATAGAGGCCCTTGGAGTGGAAGAGTGTTTTAAGAGAGTAAAGAAGGTTAGTTTCACAAAGAAGGTGGAGGTAGAGGTGGATAGTATATACTTATTAGAGAAGGTGCTTCCCTATAAACCTGATATAGTACTTTTAGACAACTTCAAACCTAAGGAGATAGGGGAGGCTTTAGAAATAATAGGCTCCTTCAGGGATAAAGTAGGATATAAGCCCTTAGTTGAGGTTAGTGGAGGTATAAGGGAGGATAACGTCTTGGAGTATGCGAAGTATGACGTGGATATAATATCTATGGGATGTCTTATACACTCTGCTCCAGCGGTAGATATGAGTTTAAATATTTTGAAATAATTGTACTAAATAACACCTGGAGGATCTTTATAAAATATTATATTATAAAAAATAATTATGATAATAATAATTAAAATCAAAATAATAAAAAAATATCTTAAAACTGTTAATACTCTAAGAAAGAATAAAATACAGATAAAAAGTAAAATAGATTTTTATCCTTACACTACCTATTGGAGAATACAGAAGGAGTTTCTGTTAATTTTCTTTTTTTAAGAATCTTTATCTCTTTTTATACTCTAGTTTCTATCAAAAGGATAGTTTAAAGAATAATAAAAATTAAAAAATAAAGAAAATATTTTAAAAAAACAGAAAAAATTCTATCATCCCAGATACAAAAATTTTAAAAATAAGATTGGAGGGGAATGAACCTCTGAATATCTTTTAATACAGGGATTCAGAAATAAGATCTCCTATCTTACCTAAGTGTTCAGAAGATCCTAAGGGTATTTAATGATTTTTTATATTGAACTCTAATTCTCATTAAAAATCCTAAATAAAAATTATAATTATAAAAATAAAAGTATAAAAAGAAGGTATTAAAATCAAAATGAGGGATAGATGATCTCTCCTAGAATGTTCTAAGATACTATAGAGGTGGAGTAGATTCTTCCTAACAGATTGTTATTATTAATATTAAAAGTATTATTTTTAATATTATTTTAATACTTTCTTAGTCCTTTTTTATTATTCTTATTTTTATTATTCAAATCATTACTTTGATGGGAATTAAGGTTTTTATTTTTTATATTGATTATTTTCATTATGATTTTTAATTATAATAATTATCTTTTTATTTATTCTTTAATCACTACTTGGTGGGAACTAAGGTATTGTTATTATATTTTAAAAGATTATAATATTAATTATAAACAAAATTCTAGTATTCCAGATAATTAATGGGGTTCAGCAAATGTCCCCATTGATGAGCGAATATCCCCCTTGGTGCACATCAACCTCAGTCCCCTCTGGGTTCATGGGGGACATATCATCGGTCTCGTACCCCTTCAGGGTAACCCCACTCCCTCTCAGGATTGAGAGGATTATATCCTCCAAACCCTCATTGAAGGAGGAAACCCCCACATCCCTGGTTTTGCATTTAACCTGTCCCTTTCGGTGCTTTATTTTCCCACCACATCTGGACAAACTTCTGTTTCTATGATCGTTCTACAAATATTTAACAATTTCGCAAGGCGGAGAACTCACAGGATGATTTATACTTTTACACCCTGCATCACTTCCTACCATACACTCATATTTAATCATAAAAACTTTTAAAGATTTCCCTTAAAAAGAACAGTTGACAAAGGCAAAACCCACATCTTCATATCTTTGTTGCTATGAAGAGAAAAGAGAACATCAAAGGGGATATAAGGAAGTTTTACGACAGTTGGACTCCTGAGACATTTCCAGGTTATATTAAAACACTTATGGATTTAGAGGAGAAGTTGGTAGTGAGTATTATAGAAAGTTTAGAGGAGTATGGAGATATTAAAAGGAAGAAAGGTATAGTATTGGACTGTGGTTGTGGATTTGGATCCTACTACTCCCTCACTAAGGATCTAAATACCCTCTATCTCGATCTATCTTACAACCAACTTAAAAGGTTTGGAAAGATATATGGACTGCGTAGTAATAGGATCTGTGGTGATATACTGAATCTTCCCTTTAAAGATAACACTTTTGATCTCATCCTCTGTATAAACATCTTGGAGCATGTGGTGGATATCGACAGGGCGTTAAAGGAACTTCATAGGGTGTTAAAAGATGAAGGTGTTCTTTTAGTGGTAGCAGTCAACAGAGAGAGTATAATAAGGGAGGAAATATTTAACGATTTTAAGATATACCATAGAGGGCTGTCTCTAAGGGATTTCGAAGTTGATGGGTTCGAAATGGTAAAATATACTACCTTTTATTTTTTACCACCTATCTTTAAGATACTTCCAATATTCGCCCTAAATTACTTCATAGATAGAATATACTTAAAGTTGGAGTACAGATTAAGAGATCTTTTTAAAGATAGGGGCCAATTCCTATGTGTGGTTTTAAGGAAAAGTTAGTTTAATAAATCTAAATAAAAATAATAATATAACCCTAATTCCCATCAAAAAAATTCTAATAAGAATAATAATTATAAACCCTAGTTCCTATCAAAAGGATAGTTTAAAGAATAATAAAAATAATTATAAAATAAAATAAAGAAAGGTTTTAAAATAAAAACTTCTATCATTATCAAATATAAAATTTAAAAAGGAGATTGGAGGGATAGTCCTTTGAATACCTTCTAATATAGTGATATCAGATAGGATTTCTTATCTTTATCTAAGTGATTAGAAAGATCCTTATAGTTTAATGGTCTTATCTGATATTTTAATCGTGATTTTTATTATAATAATTATCATTTTTACTGTTCTTTTAATCACTACTGATGAGAACTAAGGTATTATAATAATAAAAGTAATAAAAAGAAAGTATTAAAATCAGATAAAGGATAATCTCTACTGAAATACTCTAAGATACTAAATGGGAGTAGAACAGATCCCCCTAACAGTCTGCTATTATTAATACCCTACTTCCCATCAAAGTGATAATATAAATAGAAAGGGTTATTTTATTTTTGCCTCTATTGGAATTTTATTACAATTTTATTATTGTTCCTCATTAAGATTTTTATTATTTTTATATGATTATTATTTTTATTATTCTTCTAATTACAATCTTGATGGGAACTAGGGTTAATATAATATTAATTAAAAATCTATTAACACCTATCTATTAGTAGATATTACTATCCCTTTAATCCTTTTCCAGATAGTGGAATTAATTAAAGTGAGGTAAGTTATTTATAAGTTATTCAACAACTCTATTTTTCAATCTTTTAACTACCTAACGGTGATGTCATGAGAGGAGCAGAGGCTCTTATAAAGGCACTGGAGTATGAAGGTGTAAAGGTTATATTTGGATATCCAGGGGGAGCACTACTTCCCTTCTACGATGCACTCTACGACAGTGATCTTATACATATACTTACAAGGCATGAGCAGGGGGCAGCCCATGCAGCAGATGGATACGCCAGGGCAAGTGGAAAGGTTGGAGTATGTGTTGGAACCTCAGGACCAGGAGCCACAAACCTAGTAACTGGTGTTGCAACAGCCTATGCAGATTCCTCTCCTATAATTGCAATCACTGGCCAGGTACCTACGAGGTTGATAGGGAACGACGCCTTCCAGGAGATAGACGCCCTAGGTATATTTATGCCAATAGTGAAGCATAACTTCCAGATAAGGAGTAGTAAGGATATACCTACGACAGTTAGGGCTGCCTTTGAGATAGCGAAAACTGGGAGACCAGGACCTGTCCATATAGATCTACCGAAGGATGTCCAGGAGGAGGAGTTTGATATAGAGGAGAACCCAATACCTGCAAAGATAGATCTTCCTGGATACAAACCTACTATAAAGGGACATCCTAAGCAGATCAAAATGGCTGTAAATGCCATCATGACTGCAGAGAGGCCTGTAATTATAGCAGGTGGTGGTGTAAATATAGCCAATGCAACAGAGGAACTTTTAAAACTTGCAGAGTTATGCAGTATTCCTGTATGTACTACTTTAATGGGAAAGGGGAGTTTTCCCGAGGAGCATCCCCTCTCCCTTGGAATGGTTGGAATGCATGGGACAAAACCTGCAAATTATGCAGTGTCAGAGTGTGATCTACTGATCGCCATAGGTTGTAGGTTCTCAGATAGGATAACAGGAGACGTTAGTAGTTTTGCTCCCTATGCAAAGATCATACATATAGATATAGATCCTGCAGAGATAGGGAAGAACGTAGATGTTGATATACCTATAGTTGGGGATGCAAAAGTTGTAATGAGGGATATAATATCCCATCTCCTTAAAATGTATAGGGAGAGTGGTAGAGAATTAAGTAGTGAGGGTAGAAGGGAGTGGTTGGAGTACTTAGAGTCTCTGAAGAGATCCAACATTCCAAAGATGGACTACGACGACGTCCCTATAAAACCTCAGAGGATCGTAAAGGAACTTATGGATGTAATCGAGGAGTTGAAGTTAAAGGATAGATCTATTATAACAACAGATGTTGGACAGAATCAGATGTGGATGGCTCATTACTTCAAGGTACATCTACCTAGGACATTCTTATCCTCTGGGGGTTTAGGTACTATGGGTTTTGGACTGCCCTCTGCAATAGGGGCTAAGATAGCAAAACCAGATTCCAAGGTTATATGTGTCACTGGAGATGGTGGATTGATGATGAACATTCAGGAGTTAGGTACTATTGCAGACTATGGAATACCTGTTGTAGTATGTGTATTTGACAACAGGACGTTGGGGATGGTTTATCAGTGGCAGAACCTCTTCTACGGGAGGAGACAGTGTAATGTTAACTTTGGAGAGAGTCCAGACTTTGTAAAGGTTGCAAAGGGTTACGGTATAGAGGCTCAGAGGGTGACAGATCCCAATGACATAAAGGATGTACTTAAGGAGGCACTTCTCAGTGATGAACCTTACCTTATAGATTTCGCTATAGATCCTGCAGAAGGGCTACCTATGGTACCTCCAGGTGGGAAGTTGAAGAATATAATAGATCCAGTTAGGGAACGTCCCAGGGAGAGGATCCCATGTTTCCAGGAGATAAAGAGGAAGTTATTAGGAGATTCTAAAGATAGAAGTATCCCTCAGGAATCTCTTCAGGATCTAAACTCTCCCGTAGAGAAGGAAATGTATTAAAAAGGTGATTCTATGGGAAGGCATCCAAAAAAAGAGGAACTCTCCACTCATATTATATCTGCACTTGTATTGAACAATCCAGGAGTACTTCAGAGGATAGCGGGACTCTTCAGTAGAAGGGGGTATAATATATCCTCCATAACAGTAGGTACTACAGAGATCCCTAATATGGCTAGGATGACCATAGTGGTTAAGGGGGACGATAAGATACTTGAGCAGGTGGTGAAGCAACTTAACAAACTTATAGAGGTTATCAAGGTAAGTGATTTAGATGTGAATAAGTGTGTAAAGAGGGAACTCTGTCTTATAAAGATCCATACACCAGATGAGAGTAGTAAATCCCAGGTAATACAATACACCAACGTATTCAGGGGTAAGATAGTGGATCTAAGCCAGGAGTCCTTAACTGTGGAGATAACTGGAAGGAGTGATAAGATAAATGCATTTATCGACTTGGTCAGAACCTTTGGGATTAAGGAGGTAGCACGTACTGGATTAACTGCACTTATGAGGGGGCCTAAGGTGTTAAAGTCTAAGAAATCCTAATCTTTTAAAATAATTATTTTAATAATAAAAATAATAATAATTAAAAAATAAAAATGATTAATAAAATCACTTAAAAAAGGAATGTTTATTTTTTCTTATATACCTAGATACTAGGAGAGTATTGTAGTTTTAGAGTCGATACAACTTACTTTTTATATCTTTTCGTTCTTAAATACTAGAGATAAGAATCCAACCGTTTTTATATAACTTATACTGGGTGAGAGAGTGAGATTCGATCTAAGGGGGAAGATTATATTTAGTAAGGAGTTAAACAGTGAGATGATAAAGGATATAGAGGAGGTTCTCAAAAGTAGTAGGGAGATATTCCTAAAGGGAGTTCCTAAGGGAAAGGAGGATGAGGCATCTAAGATAGTGGATTATTCATTTCAAGGTAACGAACTTATTCTTCATATAGTATCAGGTAGATACACCAGGGCACATGACGCCCTTATAAGGTTGAGGAAACCTATAATTGAGAAGATCGGGAAAAAACATAAGGTAGGTATTAGGGGCATTTCAATTGAGGACTACGAGATCTCCATACCTGTAGAGGGCAATACAGTGAAAGATATAAAGGTACCTGAATGTGAAGAGGCGATCTATGAAGATGGTACATTAAAACTTATATTCAGAAACATAGGTGAAAAAGAACTTAAGAGAAATATCATCGACAGGGCTATAAAGTTTGTAAAGAATTACTTAGAATCCCAGGAGGATCTAACTCGCCGTGTATGTGCCATAGAACCAGGTACAATAGTAAGGGAGTATAAGGCAAAGAGAAGTATAACCTTTAGGGAGGACCCTACAGATGTTGCAGAGAGATTGGGATGGATAAAGAGGTTTCCAGGTAAGGGGCAGTGGTTCTACACTCCTCCAATGGCAAGATTGTTTAGGGTATTTGAAGAACTTATAATGGAGGAGTGTGTTTATAAACTTGGGTTTCAGGAGTGTCTCTTTCCCAAGTTGATACCTTTGGAGATTATGTACAAGATGAGGTACTTAGAGGGACTCCCAGAGGGGATGTACTACGTCTCTCCTCCAAAGAGGGACCCTGAGATGTTTAAGGAGTTTGTCAGTGAGATGATGGTAAAGAGGGAGATACCTATCAAGAAGTTGAGGGATCTACTTAGGGATCCTAGTTATGTACTGGCCCCTGCCCAGTGTGAGCCCTTCTACCAGTTCTTCGAGCATATGTTGGTAGATGTAGATAAACCTGTGAAGTTCGTAGATAGAAGTGGTTGGACCTACAGATGGGAAGGAGGTGGAGCTAGGGGACTTGACAGGGTTAATGAATTCTTAAGGGTTGAGTGTGTAATGTTAGGTAGTCCAGAGTTCGTTGAAAAGGTTAGGGACGATACATTGAGATACGCCGAGAAACTGGCTGAGAAACTTGACTTAGAGTACTGGACTGAGGTTGGAGACGATCCCTTCTATTTAGAAGGTAGGAAAAAGGAGGACAGGGATATAGAGTTCCCAGAGGTACCTAAGTACGAGATGAGGTTATGGGTACCTTATGAAAAGGAGGAGAGAAAGGGGGTTGCAGTAACCTCTGCAAATGTCCATGGAACCCACTTTGTAGAGGGCTTTAACATAAGGGATTACAAGGGGAGAAAGGTATGGACTGGATGTACAGGTTACGGTATAACAAGGTGGGTTGTGGGGTTCTTAGCACAGTACGGTTTCAACTACGAGGACTGGCCAGAGATCATTCAGAAAAAGTATGGAAAGATGCCTGAGATTCCAAAGGTGATCAACTGGCCATAATGATAAAAATAAAAGAATAATAATTATAAAAAATTAAAAAAAGAAGATAAAAATTAATAAAGTAAAAAATATTTAAAAATTGGTTTAAATAAAAAAATTATTTAACAGGTGGGGGGCAAAATATATAGTTTTATATACCCCAATAGCGGAGAAGTAAGGGGGATCTCTGTTAACTCTTCTTCTTAGAAGTTTTCTATCTCCTTTTTTGTTATTTTTTTTATTCTATTATTTATTTTTTTATTATAATAATTATTTTCATGATCATGAGTTTAAAAGATCATGTCCCTAATCATAAAGAATATAAATCCTAAAATAATAATTATGAAATAAAGAATAGGTTTAAATAAAAAACTCTTATCCATTCCAATATAAATTGTTAGATTATAAACACCTTCCCATTACCACTGAAACTCTGTAAGAAGATACTCCTCTGAATATCTTCCTAATGTTAGATCTTATTCACTATTTTTACAGGATTTTAATTTTATCATTTTTTATTGTAATAATTATTATTTTACCCTAATTCCTATCAAAAAAGAAGGATTAAGATCATAATGAGAGATAAATAATATTTCCCCTGGGACGCTTTAAGATACTATGGAATTGGAGTAGATCCTTCCTAACAGTCTGCTATTATTAATTTTTATTTTGATAGGAATTAAGGTTTTTAATTATTATTCCTCTTAAGATGTTTATCATTTTTATTTATGATTACCCTAGTCCCATCAGAAGGATAGTTTAAAAAATAATAAGAATAATTATAAAAATAAAATAAAAAAATAAAAAAATATTTAAAAAATAGAAAACTTCTATTATCCCATTTTCATTATTCTTTTAATCACTACTGATGGGAACTAAGTTTTTACTTTTTTATCTCTATTCCTTCAGAATTATTTTATTGTTATTACTCTTAAGATTTTTATTATTTTAATTTTATTAATAATCTTATTATAATAATCATTATTTTTATTATTCTTCTAATTACTACTTTAATAAGACCTATATTTATAATAACATTCTACAAAGGTGGATCTCTTGAAAATATACATATACCATAAAAACCAGTGTGATCCTAAAAGATGTACTGCCCTCAAGATGGGAAAGTTAAATATGGCAAAGATTATAAAGGACTATCGCAAGATACCTAGGAGGGCCCTACTACTAGATCCCTACTCCAAAACTCCAGTCTCTATTGAAGATAGGGACATCATAGAGAAGTACGGCATATTGGCCCTTGACTGCTCCTGGCAACATGCCGAGGAAGTATTTAAAAGGATAAGGTTTAAAAACCCTAGGCGCCTTCCCTTCCTAATAGCTGCCAACCCTGTAAACTATGGAAAACCCTGCAAACTTTCAACATTGGAGGCATGTATTGCAACCCTATATATCGCAAACTATAAAAATGAGGCATTATCTCTATTAAATGGTTTCAAATGGGCAAAGACATTTATAGATTTAAACAGGGATCTACTTGAAAGTTATGCAGGTAGAGGGTATGAAGAGATTAATGAGATAGAGAAAGATTTTTTAAGTAGAATAGCAAAAAGGTAATAAACTTAGTTATCATTACAAAAATATCTTGGTGATAGTATGGCATTTGAAGAGGCTATGAACAGGTTATTTAAAAAGAAGATCTGTCTAAGATGTAATGCAAGAAATCCTTGGAGAGCTAAGAGATGTAGAAAGTGTGGATACTCAAAGTTAAGACCTAAGGCAAAGGAACCGAGAGGATAAATTATTACTATTTTTTCTCTATTCCACAATTATTTTTTATAAACAATATTTATAGATTTAAATATTTTGTATAATATAAAAATATTTAAACCAAATATCAATAATTAATATTTGACTCCATATCGAAGGTGGGTAGATGAAGATAAAGAAGGGAATAATACCTGCAGCAGGATTTGGTACAAGGCTACTTCCAATGACTAAGGCCCAGCCGAAGGAGATGTTGTGTGTAGTTGGTAAACCAATAATCCAGTACGTAATTGAGGATCTGGCGGAGGTAGGTGTAAACAATATACTTATTATTACAGGTAAGGGAAAGAGTGCCATAGAAAACCACTTCGACAGGAATTTTGAGTTGGAGTGGAAGTTAAAGGAGAGTGGAAAGCATCATCTACTCGAGGAGATCTGTAAGATCGACAGGATTGCAAAGATCTTTTATACGAGACAGAAAGAGCCTAAAGGATTGGGGGACGCTGTATACTGTGGAAAAGAATTCGTGGGAGATGAATATTTTATAACTATGGTTGGAGATACTATATATACTGAGAACGTGGTAAAAAAGATGTTGGAGGTGTACAACAAGTACCGCTGTTCAGTTATAGCCTTGGAGAGAATACCTAGGGAGATGGTGTATAAGTACGGGGTAATATCTGGTAGGAAAGTTGAAGATAGTATCTTCGAGATAGAGGATCTTGTAGAAAAGCCCTCTGTGGAAGAGGCTCCATCTAATTTAATTATTACAGGGGGATATCTCCTATCTCCAAAGATATTTGAACATTTAGAAAATACAAAACCTGGAAAAGGGGGAGAGATACAGTTAACTGACGCCATGAGATCTCTCTTGGAGGAGGAGAAAATAGTAGGTGTAGAGATAAAATGCAAGAGGTACGATATAGGGGATATCGAAGGGTGGTTGAAGGCAAATGTTGAAATTGCCATGGAGAAGATACCTGAATTTAAAGAGTATCTAAAAAAGTTAATAGAAAATTAAGGGATAAGTATGAAAAGGCCAGTATTAAAGATAAAGATCTATTTCCCTGGGAGTGTATTGGAGGGGGAGTTTGATTTCGACGCTGTAGTAAAACTTAAGGATAAGTATTTAAGATATTTGGAAACTGGTAAAGGCCATGGAACGATAATATTCAATGAAAATGAAAAGAAATTTGCAATAATTAATTTTGACAATATATGTGCTATAGAGGTGGAGAAAACCTTAATATTTATGGATGAGTATGAGAGAAGATGGGACCGTATGTTAGATGTTGAAATAAGTAATCTAAAATAAAATTAGGTGAAAATATGGATAAGGTAAGGTTAGGATTTGTAGTGGCAGAATTTAACAGGGAGATAACTTACATGATGGAAAAGTTGGCAGAGGAGCATGCAGAGTTCTTAGGTGCTGAAGTTACCCATAAGATTATAGTACCAGGAACTTTTGACATGCCTCTGGCGGTAAAGAGGTTGTTGGAGAAGGAGGATGTAGACGCCGTAGTAACTATAGGTTGTGTAATAGAGGGGGAAACAGAACATGACGAGATAGTACTTCACAACGCTGCAAGGAAGATGGCAGATCTCTCCCTACAGTACAATAAACCTGTAGCATTAGGGGTCTCTGGGCCTGGGATGACAAGATTACAGGCTGAGGAGAGAGTAGATTATGGTAAGAGGGCTGTAGAGTCTGCTGTAAAGATGGTAAGGAGATTGAAGGAGTTGGAGAGGAAATAATACTTTGGGATACTATGGATGTACTTCGGGAGGAGTTCGAGATAATAAAGGATAGGATAAAAAATAAACCTGAAGGTTCCTACACTGCCTACTTAACTACAGATGATAATAAGAAGGCCATTAACAAGATATGTGAGAAGATAGGGGAGGAAACTACAGAGGTTATACTGGCGGCAAAGGATGGAATAAAGGAAGATATTATATACGAGTGTGCAGATCTGATTTATCACCTCTTTGTACTGTTGGTATATTCAGGAGTGGAGTACGAGGAGTTACTTGAGGAGTTTGAGAGGAGAAGGAAAAAATAAACTCTATTTTTTAATAATTTATTAATTATTATTATAAAAATAAATAAAAATAGGGACTGAAATTGTTGTATTTGGGACTAGTATGGAAATAAATGTTTCCAAGTATATTGTAAATTACATTCAGAATAAGAAAGGCTATATTAAAAACAGTAATGTAGTAGAAATTGGAGTAGGATATTACTTTAAGGTAGCAAAAGCCCTTCAAGATTATGGAATAAAGGTGACAGTAATAGACATAAAAAGGGATGTTATAGAAAGAGCGAAAAGGGAGGGCTTAAATGCACAACTAGAGGACATATTCAATCCTAAGTTGGATATATATGGGTACGTCGATCTAATGTACTCCATAAGGCCTCCTAGGGATCTTCAATATCAACTCTTGAAACTCTCTAAGGAATACAGAGTCCCACTACTTGTAAGACCTCTCGCTGGTGAGTTTGTTATAGATGGTTTAAAGTTAGTGAACTATAGGGGGGAAGTGCTCTACCTCTATGAACAGTAAAGATTATATACTCTGTTCTCTAAATTACTATTATGTTTAATTTTTTTTAGCGTAATCTTTATATAATAGTTGTTAAATAGTAGGTTTGCTTTAATTTTACTCTTAAAGTATTTTTTGAAACACTTTAATTTTTTTAAAAACACTACTTACTGTTTTATAAAGTAGTTATTTACAGGAGGCTATAAATATGGACAGAGAAAAGATACTAAAGGCGGTTAAGGAGGCCCGTGCCCGTGCCAAGCCTCGTAACTTCACACAGTCTGTAGAGTTGATAGTAAATTTAAAGGAGTTGGATCTTACAAAACCTGAGAACAGGTTGAAGGAACAGGTAGTACTACCTCATGGAAGGGGTAAGGAGGCAAAGATAGCAGTTATTGCAAAGGGTGATCTGGCGGCACAGGCTGAAGAGTTGGGGCTCACTGTAATAAGACAGGAGGATTTGGAAGAGTTGGGGAGAAACAAAAAACTTGCTAAAAAGATAGCAAACGAACATGACTTCTTTATAGCCCAGGCAGATATGATGCCTCTTGTTGGTAGGTTGTTAGGTCCAATACTGGGACCTAGAGGAAAGATGCCTCAACCTGTGCCACCAAGTGCTAATTTAAAGCCATTGGTAGAGAGGCTTAAAAAGACCGTGGTTATAAACACTAGAGATAAGCCCTTCTTTAAAACGTTGGTGGGTAACGAGAAGATGAGTGATGAGGAATTGGCTGAAAATATAGAGGCAGTTTTAAACGTACTACCTAAGAAGTACGAGAAGGGGCTCTATCATGTCAAAAGTGCCTATGTTAAATTAACTATGGGACCGGCGGTCCCGATAGAAAAGTAGGGGGATAAAAATGTCAGCAGTGGGAGCTAAACATGTTGCCCCTTGGAAGATAGAGGAGGTAAACAGGTTAAAGAAGTTGCTTAAAGAGGGTAAGGTTGTAGCCCTGGCAGATCTTATGGATGTACCAGCCAGGCAACTTCAGGAGATTAGGGATAAGATTAGAGGGAAGATGATACTGAGGATGTCCAGGAACTCCCTGATAGAGAGGGCGATTAAGGAGGTTGCTGAGGAGACCAACAACCCGGAATTTGCCAAACTTGCCAACTATATAGCAAGGGGGGCTGCCATCATAGTTACTGATATGAATCCCTTTAAACTCTACAAGACACTAGAGGAGAGTAAGACTCCTGCACCTATAAGGGGAGGTGCTATTGCCCCTTGTGATATAGTTGTAGAGAAGGGGTCCACTGGGATGCCTCCAGGACCGTTCTTGGGGGAGTTGAAGAGTGTTGGTATACCTGCAGTTATTGAAAAGGGTAAGATAGCGATAAAAGAGGATACTGTTGTAGTTAAAGAGGGGGAGGTAGTACCTCATAAAGTTGCAGTAGTTCTAGCCAACTTAGGTATAAAACCAGTTAAAGTTGGTATAGACCTCCTAGCAGCCTATGAAGATGGTGTTATCTATACACCAGATATACTAAAGATAGATGAAGAAAAGATTATCCAGGATATTCAGAGGGCATTTACCAACGCATTTAACCTCTCTGTTGAGGCAGTCATTCCAACTGCACAGACTATAGAAACTATCCTTCAGAAGGCCTTTAACAACGCTAGAACCCTGTCCATTGAAAGTGCATACCCAACAAAGGAGACTGTTGGAGACATACTTGCCAAAGGATACTCCCAGATGCTTGCCCTTGCATCAGAACTTAGTGAAGATGCTCTCGATGAGGAGTTAAAGGAATTAATCTCCTCCACTGCCACATCAACCACTGAAGATGTAGAGAAAGAGGAGAAGAAGGAGGAGAAGAAAGAAGAGGAAAAGAAAGAGGAAGCCCCAGCTGCAGTAGGTTTAGGCCTACTCTTCTAATAGAAAATGTTATATATAAAAAAATTAATGTAAATAAAGAACAAATTTGGAGGTGTATAAGATGGAATATGTATATGCTGCATTGATACTACACTCAGCAGGTAAGGAGATAACAGAAGAGGGTATAAAATCAATACTCTCTGCAGCAGGAGTAGAAGTAGATGAGGCAAGAGTTAAGGCTCTAGTAACAGCATTGGAAGGAATAAACATTGACGAAGTTCTAGAAAAGGCTACCATAGCTCCTGTTGCAGCAGCTGCTCCAGCACCTGCACCTGAGGAAGAGCAGAAGGAAAAGAAAGAGGAGAAGAAGAAGGAAGAGGAGAAGAAAGAAGACTCTGCAATGGCAGCAGCTGCAGGTCTTGGAGCTCTCTTCATGTAAATTATCTATTTTTTTATTATAATCTATATCCAAATATTTAAATACATTATAAAAAATAATCCTATAAATATTTATATCAATTATTTTTTATATATAATAAAAATCCAACATTAAGGTGGAACTGTGGAACCTAAAATAAATATTGTGAATGTTGTAGTATCTACCAAGATAGGAGATGACATCGATCTTGAACGTGTTGCAGACGTGTTGGATAATGCAGAGTATGAACCTGAGCAGTTTCCAGGGTTGGTCTGTAGATTGAACGACCCTAGGGTGGCACTGTTAATATTCAGAAGTGGGAAGTTAAACTGTACAGGGGCTAAGAGTAAGGAAGAGGCTGAAATCGCAATAAAAAAGGTTATAAAACAGTTGAAAGATGCAGGTTTTGACATCGAGGAAAATCCAGAGATTAAGGTACAAAATATGGTTGCCACTGCCGAGTTAGGTATTGAACCAAACTTAGATAGGATATCTACTTTAGAGGGAACCGAATACGAACCTGAACAGTTTCCAGGGTTGGTTTATAGAATGAAGGATCCCAAGGTTGTAATACTTATATTCGGTAGTGGGAAGATCGTTATTACAGGTTTAAAAAGGGAGGAGGACGCTTATAGAGCTTTAGAAAATGTTCTAAATATGTTGAAAGAGTTAGAAGAAATAAAGGGATAGAAGTGATAGTGATAGTAGATTACAACGCAGGGAACTTAAGGAGTATTACAAAGGCTGTTGAGATATATACGGGAAGGGAAAACGTTAAAGTATCTAAGGATCCAGAGGAGGTATTAAGTGGAGATAAGATAGTATTTCCAGGTGTAGGAAACTTCAAAAGTGCAGTGTTGAATCTATCTAAGAAAGAAGGGAGGATGTCGCTAAGGGACGCTCTACTTGAGAGTATAAAAAATAAAGTGCCCTTTTTAGGCATCTGTTTAGGTATGCACCTGTTAATGGAGAGTAGTGAGGAGGGAGGAAATTCAAAAGGTTTAGGTGTAATAGAGGGTAGCGTTATAAGATTCAGAGAAGTGGATAAAGTACCTCATATGGGTTGGAACAGTGTAGAGTTACTGAAAGACATCCCACTATTTGAAGGTATAGGGAGCAACCAGTACTTCTACTTTGTGCACTCCTACCATGTAAATCCCTTAGATAACGATGTTGTAGTCGGTGTATCTGAATACGGTTATAGGTTCCCCTGTGTTATTCAAAAGGGTAATGTATATGGGACGCAGTTTCATCCAGAGAAGAGTAGTAAGATAGGTTTGAAGGTAATAGAGAATTTCTTAGAGTTGATTTAATTTTTTATTTATAATAATTAAATTAAAAATCTTATTAGTTCTTCTCTTTAAAATTATTATAATATTTTTATTTTTAGAATCCTTGTTAACTTTTAATATTAATTTTATTTAAGATTAACATTAATAAAGTACGTTTAAAATGTTAGTATATCCACCTATAAACACCTTCTCTTTAGATAAACAAAAAATATTTAAATAATAAATCTATAGTTATTTGACACATCATCAAAAAATTAAAACACATATAGGTGATAGATTGGGGAGAGTTAGACAGGCGTTTATAAAAAGGGCTGGTAACGAACTTATCGAGAAGTTTGGAGATAGGTTTACAACAGACTTCGATACAAATAAAAAGATCGTAGAGGAAGTGGCCCTTATATCTACAAAGAGGTTAAGAAATAGGATTGCAGGATATATTGCCTCAAAGATAAAAAAGTTAAAAAAATAATTAACTTTGGAGATGATTTTTTATGGAGGGGGTATTTCCTGCAATAGTGACCCCATTTAAAAACAACTCTGTAGATTACGAGGGGCTAAAAAGAAACATAGATTTTTTAATAGAAAACGGCGTTAGTGGTATTGTAGCAGTAGGTACTACAGGTGAATCTCCAACCCTGTCCTACGAGGAGCATAATAAGATCATCGAAAAGACCGTTGAATTTGTAGATGGGAGAGTGGAGGTTATCGCAGGTACAGGTTCAAACTCCACAAGGGAGGCTATAGAACTCTCTAAATTTGCCAAGGATGTGGGAGCAGATGCACTACTACTGGTAGCACCTTACTACAACAGACCTACTCAGGAGGGCCTAAAGAGACACTTTGTAAAGATTGCAGAGACTGTAGATCTCCCTATAGTTCTCTACAACATACCCTCAAGGACAGGAGTAGACATTTCACCTGAGACTGTAAAGTTTCTCCACGAGGAGTGTAGCAATATAGTAGCCATAAAGGAGGCAAACCCCAACCTCTCCCGTGTATCGGAAATTATAAGTAGTTGCGACATCGATGTACTATCTGGAAACGACGAATTAACCCTCCCAATAATAGCGTTGGGAGGAAAGGGAGTAATAAGTGTCCTCTCAAATATCCTACCGAGGGAGTTTGTGGATATGGTTAATTACGCCCTAGAGGGCAACTTCTCTAAAGCTAGGGAGATACACTACAAACTTTACAACCTTATGAAACTTATGACTGTAGAGACTAACCCGATACCTATAAAAACCGCCATGAATATGTTAGGTATGCCTGCAGGTGAGTTGCGACTTCCACTGTGTGAGATGTCCCAGGAAAATAGACTGAAGTTAAAAAAGGCCCTTGAGGATATAGGGCTCTTAAAAGATTAGATAAGTGATAAGATGGTTGATAGAGAAAAGGTAGAGAGGGAGGCAGAGGAGATCGTGAAGAGGTTTTCTGAGGTCCTTGAGAGGTACAGTTTTGAGGATGTGGAGGAGTACTATATACTTGAGAGTAAGAACGTCCTAAGGGAAGACTCTGAACCTTCAGTAGATCCATCCTTCAGAGAGGAAGTTCTCAAGATAGCCCCAAAAACAAGGGATGGTTACATCGTCGTTGAGAAGAGTAAGTGGGAGTAAGACAGAAACATTTTTATCTCAACAGTAATATACTCGAAAGGACACTTCGAAAGGATATTAAAAAAATAGAGGAGCGTGATAACATAAAGAGGAGTTCAAGAAGATGGAAAAAGAAAGGTAGAATGAGATGGAGGCACTACAAGAAGAGACTGAGAAGAAGAAAAAGAGAGAGAAGAAACAAGTAAGTTTAGTCAAAAATATAACTTTTATAATAATATTATAATAATTAGAATAAAAAATTAAAGTTAATAATAAAAATAACAGAAAAAGAGGTAAAAGGTACTTAAGAAGAAGATTAAGAAAATTCTATATCCTGTCTCACCAGTACTTAGTGTATTACATAGAATAAAGGTTATATTTTACTTTTTTACCTATATATTATTCTTTTTATAATTATTACTCTTATTGGAGATCCTCGATAGTTTTACTAGTTTGATTAATTTTTGTTCATATAATTATAACTCCAGTTCCCATCAAGACTGTAATTAGAAGAATAATAATAAAAGATCCTAGTTCCCATCAAGAGGATAGTTTTAAAAAATAATAAAAATAATAATTATTCATAATAAAAAATAATAAAATCTTAAAAATAATAACATAAAATGTAATAAAATTCTGAAAGAATAGAGATAAAAAAATAAACCTTACTTCCCATCAGTAATGATTAAAAGAACAGTGAAAAATATTCTGAATTCCTGTATTAAAAGATATTTCGAGGATTATTCTCCTTCAATCGTCTTTTAAAATTTTTTGTATCTGGGATGATAGAAGTTTTTTCTTATTTTTATATTATTTTTATAACTATCCTTATTATTTTTTAACCTATCTTTTTGATAGGAACTAAGGTAATAAAAAATATCATAACAAAAAATCTTAAGAGTAATAATAAAAAAATTCTGAAGGGATAGGGGATGGAAAGTAAATAACCTTAGTTCCCATCAAGTAGTAATTAAAGAGTAATAAAAAGATAATTATTATAATTGAAAATCATAAAATGAAAATAATCAATGTAAAAACCTTAATTCCCATTAAAGTAACGATTTAAATAATAAAAATAAGAATAATAAAAAAAGACTGGAAAAATATTAAAATACAATCCTTATAATAAAAATTAATAATAGCGATCTGTTATAAAGGATCTACTCCAATTCCATTTGGTATCTTAGAGCGTCCCAGGAAAGGTTATTTATCTCTTATTTTGATTTTAATACCTTCTTTTTATTATTTTTATTATTATAATTATTATTCTTATTAGAATTGTTTGATGGGAGTAAGGTTCAATATAAAAATATTAGATACCCTTAGGATCTTTCCGAACCCTTAGGTAAGATAGGAGATCTTATTCTGATATCCCCTATATTAGAAAATATACAGAGGTTCATTTCCCTTCAATCTCCTTTTTAAAATTTTGTATTGGAATAATAGAAGTTTTTATTTTAAAATTCTTTATTATTTTTATAATTATTTTTATTATTCTTTAAATTATCATTTTGATAGGAACTAGAGTAATTAGAATCTAAATTATAACCTTTAAATCCTCCGATAAGCCTCTTCACCCTATAACCAGCCAACTTAAGTATTGTAGCCATTATCTGACTCCTCAACCCACCTCTTGCACAGAAGATCACAACTGTTTTACTCCTATCTAACTTTTTTATCTCCCCTAATATCCTCTTTAGATTCTTCTCTACGATGTCAAGTGCCAAATCTATAGCCTTCTCTTTTCCCTCTTTTTTGTATGTTTTCCCTATGATCTCATACTCTTCATCTAAGAAGAGAGGTATATTTATAGCGTTAGGTATAGTACTCCTTTTATACTCCCTTGGACTCCTAACATCTACAACTATCACATCCTCCTTATCCATCCTCATAAACTCATCTAAGGTGATCACATCCTCCACCAATTCACCACCAATAGCCTTCAAGAACCTCTTTACATCTATCCTCTCGAAGTAAATATCGTACTCTCCATATCTCTTTACACCGAAATCTTTACCCTCGAGGAACTCCTTAGAGGATCTCAGTATAAAGGATGCCAAATCTCCACTTAACTTTCCGGCCAGTATCTTACTACCGTCTGTTATCATCTTTCTTCCAGTATTCAACACTATGGCTAAAACTACATCCCTTCTGAAGGTTATTAGTCTTGCTAAGATCTCTTCCTCCATGTTATCCCATGATATTTTAACTTCTCCTCTATAAACTCTTCTATCTTTTTTACAGATTCCTCTATATCCCTGTTATAAACCACTAGATCTGGTTCTATCTTCTTAATATTTCTCATATAGTGGGATCTATACAACTCCTTCTCAATTAACTCTGCAGCCTCGTAGTATTTATCCTCCCTGATCTTCTCTATTATCTCATCTATCTTCCTTATAATGTCAGGATTTTTAAAACTCTCCCTCAATAAAAGGATCCTTTCAAGGAGAAGTTTTTTCTCTTTTTCATTCTTAGGTTTATACCAAGATACTAAGTTTTCTATCTGGTAGTTATATGGACAGTCTATAAGTATTTTATATGTATAATTTTTAACATCTGCCAATAACTCAGGTATCTTCAACTTCTTTACACCCCCTATCTTCCTACCCTCGTACTCTACAATAAGGTATCCTACCTCCTGAGCCTCCCTTATCTTTTCATTGATCTCTCTGTCAAACTCTTCCTGACTCGCCATATTTAGATGGTAAAGATCTCCCAAGATACTACCCCTCGTCCTCGCTATGCCCTCTATATCTATTACTGGATGGTTTCTCTTTAACCTCTGGAGTATTTCAGTTTTTCCACAGCCAGTTTTTCCAAACAACCCAAAGATAACCACCATAAAAGATCACTTAAAATTTTTATTGGATAATCATTATAAATAAGATAATAATAGTAAAATAAAGAGTAATAGGACAAAGATAAATAAAATTATACCTGTCTCTTACTCTAGTATTTGATAAAAGGACGAAATTCCCTTAGTTAGCAGGATTTTATCCCATAACATTATTAAAAGTTAATATACCTTTAAAGGGAGAAAAGTTTATAAGATTTCATCCTATTTTTTCAGTACTCAGGACATTCTAGATAAACAATAAGATTTATTTTTATGTTTTTAGTTTTTATTATTTTAAGTGATTTTTTAATTTTATGATTATTATTTTCTATTTTTTTATTCTATTAAGATTTATAATAAATTTGTTTTATTTTTTATCTTTTAATAATTATTTTTAACTTCAGTTCCCGTCAAGATTGTGATTAGAAGAATAATAATTAAAATAATAATTATTATAATAAAATTAATAAAATTCTGATTAAGGGTAAAAAATAAAATAATCCTTTCTTCCCATATTGGATACTGGATAAACAAATAGAATTACTTTTTAATTTTTTTAGTTATTATTTCTTATTTCTTATTTTTTTATTATTATTTTTTATATTATCACTTTGATAGGAAGTAGGGTTATTTTTAATCCTCCTATAGAGTAAATTACTTAACTTAACAATATCCTCAACCCCTAATTTAAATACCCTCTCCTTTAAGTTAAAATCTAAATCTTCCAATAACTCCCTTAACTCCCTCTCCTCTAAACCGATCTCATGCACCGAATCAAGTAGTGCCCTCTTTACAGTTTTGTTCTTATGTTGAAAGAGAGCCCTAAGTAGATCCTCGAAGAACTGGGGATCCTCCAAAGGGAGCATATTCTCAGGTTTCTTCTTTGTGATCTTCACAACTGCAGAGTACACCTTAGGTCTTGGAAAGAAAGCCTGGGGAGGCACCTTACATACAAACTCCACATCTGCGTAGTACTGGATTGCTACACTTAACCTACCATAATCTTCAGTACCCTTCTTAGCCACCATCCTCTTAGCAAACTCATACTGATACATAAGGACAGCCAGATCAAAGTCATGCCTTAGAAGTTTAAAGGTTATAGGGGAGGATATCTGATAGGGCAAATTTGCCACAACCTTGTTAAAATCTAAGGAGTTAAAATCCACCTTCAGGGCGTCTCCCCATATAATCTTAACGTTGTCATACTTAGAGGTTATCTCCCTTGCAAAGGGCTCCAATCTCCTATCTATCTCGATAACATACACCTTTTTAGATCTCTCAGCCAGTTCCCTTGTAAGTATTCCCTTTCCCAGCCCTATTTCTAGTACTTTATCATCACTATTTATCTGGGCAGCATCTACAGTTTTTTTTACTATATTTCTATCCTTTAAAAAACACTGTCCCAACTTCTTACTGTATCTCATAGTATCACAGGTGCATTTCAAGTATATAAATAGGATATTAAATATAAATATTGAAATAGTTCAATATTAACGATAGAATAAGAAAAAGAGGCTAATAGAACAATTAGAACTCCTTTAGTGCCTAGTGGAGGTTAGGGAATAAAAATGAGGTTTTATTTTTTCAGTTAATTTCTTTAAATATTAATTTTTGAGATTTAAAATTTTTTATTTTTTACTATATTATAGTTATCTTTTATTAATTTATCGAGATTTCTTAATAGTTGTTATTTTCAATTTTTTGTTTAATAAGATTTTAATTGTTAATTTTATTAACTGATAAAAACTAGGTTTTTATACTACAAATTTTTATTACATCAACCTTTATAAAAATAAAAAATAATAATAATTATAATAATAAATCTAAATAAAAGTAAAAAATATTAAAAGTGAAAAATATCAAACAGAATAAATTACAGATAAAAAGTAAATATAGATTCTTATCCCTGCCCTACACTGCGTATTGGAAAAAACAGAAGAGATTTCTGTAATTCTTCTTTTTAAGAGTTTCTGTCTCTTTTCTGTCATATTTACTATACCTTACTATATGGAAAAATTAGGTGATACTTTGATAAAGGTATCTATTATAGGAGGATCTGGATACACAGGAGGGGAACTTTTGAGGATCCTCTCTAACCATCCAAAGGTAGAGATAGAATATATTACCTCCAGGAAGTTGGATGGAGTGCCTGTAACTAAAGTACATAAAAACCTAAAGGGTATTGAACCTTTGGAGGACCTAACATTTAAAAATATCTCTCCTGAGGATATAGATTCAGATGTTGTCTTCTGTGCCACCCCCCATGGAGTATCTATGGAGATAGTACCTGTCCTCTACGAGAAGGATGTAAGGATTATAGATCTCAGTGGAGATTATAGGTTTGAGGATATAGAGGTCTATGAGAGATGGTACGGTATAAAACACAGGGGAAAACTTGATGCAGTCTATGGTTTACCTGAACTTCATAGGGAGTCTATAAAGAGAGGAAAACTAGTTGCAAATCCTGGATGTTTCCCAACAGGGGCCATTTTACTCTTGGCACCTTTAATTAAGGAGGATGTTGTTGAGGAGAGGATAGTTATAGACTCCAAAACTGGTGTAAGTGGAGCAGGGATAACTCCTACAGATACTACCCACTTCCCCAATGTAAATGAGAATGTTATGCCCTACAAGGTTACCTCCCATAGACACACACCAGAGATAGAGAAAGAGTTGAAGAAGTTATCAGAAAGAGATATAAGGGTATTTTTTACACCCCATTTAGTACCTATTACAAGGGGCATACTTACAACGGCCCATGTATTCCTACGTGAGGAGATGGATAAGGAGGTATTGATGGAGATATATAGAAAGTTCTACAGGGGAGAACCATTTATAAGGATACTTGAGGAGGGCATGCCCTCTTTAACTGGGGTTAGAGGTAGTAACTTCTGTGATATTGCCCTCGAGGTGGATAGGGATAGGAGGGTAGTTTTAATCTCTGCAATAGACAACCTTGTTAAGGGAGCCAGTGGTCAAGGAGTCCAGAACATGAATATAATAATGGGATTCGATGAGAGGGAGGGATTATGGTTTGGGGGCTTAGCACCTTAATTTTTGTTTTTTATTATTAATAATTATAAATAAAAAACAATAGGGTTATAAAAATAGTTGGGATTATCTTAAGGGAGGAAATAAAAAATAGTAACACTGTCAACCGTTTCTTTAAATTCTACTTTTTATTTTTATTAATTATAATATTAATCAATTATAACTAATGAAATTTAAAATTCTGATAAATTTAATGGAAAACCTGAGACTTAAGATCCTACTATAAAAGGAAGGGGAAACAATGATACTACATCCTAGGCCTTCACCGATAGCTGCATCTATGTATCAACTAAGAGATGTAGGAGCAGATGCTATAATACTTCATGGCCCAAGTGGATGTTCCTTTAGAACTGCTAGGTTGTTGGAGTTAGATGGTGTTAGAGTATTTACAACTGGAATGGATGAGAATGACTTCATATTTGGAGGGAGTGAAAAGTTAGAGAGTACTGTAAGATACGTTATAGATTATCTGAAAAAACATAAGAAGAAGGAGAGGCATATCATAGGTATAGTGGGCACCTGTCCCAGTATGATAATTGGAGAGGATCTCCATCTACCCTGTAAGAGGTACTCTGACGACAGTGTTATCATTGTTCCAGTAGAGGTACATAGTGGTATGGGAGACAATACAATAGGGGCTATAAAAACTATGGAAGCCTGCTTAAATGCAGGTTTAATAGATGAGAAGGAGTTCAAAAGACAGAAGTACATACTTCAAAAGGCTACAGAGGTGGAGAAAAAAAGGGGAATGGCTAAGAATAGATACTTAAAACCTACCTACGAGGACGACCTGGAGGAGGTTATAAAGACTGTTAAAAATTTAGAGAAAGGTGCAAAGGTAGTCTGTGTACTAAATGCCAAGAAAGAGACTGGATATCTCTTTGCCCATCCCTTAATAGAGATCAACAGATATATGGAGAGGAGAGGAATAGAGGTAATAAACATAGCCAACTTAGATCCAAATGTAGGTCTTAAAAAGATAAGGGAGGATGCCAACAACATACTTAGGGAGTACAGGAAAAGAAACATAGATATAGATTACATTACGGGGGGATTAGACGAGTACCCTATAAGTGGGGAGAGGGTTGTAGATATACTGAAGGAGATTGGAGGAGATTTAGTGGTGGTCTCTGGAGTGCCCCATGCAGTACCTATTGAAGAGATAAAGGATAATGGAATAACTGTAGGTATAAGTGACGGTCCTAGACTCTACTATCCAATAAAGGAGATTTATCACTACAGTGTAATTGAGTTAGATGCCCATGCAAAGGTGTTAGGTAGGAGAACCTTAGTAAAGTCTAGATTTGGTGAAGTGTTAAGGTGTATTTCAGATATAAACTAAGAATTTTTATTTTTTTATTCATCGCTAATGTGAATATTTTTGAATATTACGATAATCTATTTAAATGAGGATGAAGATAAAGTGTTGATAAAAACTAGTTCTTTAAGAAAAGATATAGCAGTGTATCTTAGAAAGAACTCTATCTGGCTCTTTAGAGTAGACTGTTTCGTAAATTGATAATGAGTAAAACTTTTAAATGTCTTTATATCAACTTGCAAACTGGCTAACAAATTGCTAAGTTAGGTGAAAAATACGGGGGGTTTACTGTGAGAATTAGTTAAACTCAGGGATTGAATTAGGGTTTTATTGATCCTGCTCATATATCCCCCTGTCTCGATATATGAGGGAAAACTAAACAAATATGCACAGAGTTTGGGAGTATCAACTGCGAAACTGCGATCTTGAAGGGGGTAGAGATATAGTTGGAAATAGAAATATCCCTGTTAGAGTCCTGAAGATGTGGGGAGTTCCGTTCCCCCCGAAAGCCCTCCGATGAAACTGAGAGGAGGGAAGGTTATCCGCTACGATTGGTTTACAAGTTCCAAAAGTAGCGGATAACCAGAACGGAGGAAGGAGTATCCCATTAGGTGACAAAATGATACCTGTTAAAATATCTGAGGATGCTTTAAAGTTTATAAAAGAAAAAGTTGAAGAGACTGGAATCGATACCTTAGTAATATCCTTTGAAGGTTTTGGATGAGGGGGTCCTAAGTTCAATATAAGTTTGAAAACTCCCGGTAAAGGGGACGAACTAATATACGATGGAGAGTTTAAAATCTATCTTGACAAGATAGGAAGACAATTCCTCAATGAGATAGATCTAACTCTGAAAAAGTCCCTATTCTACGGTAAATACCTTGCCCTTAAAAATGCCGGGAGAAGATTATGCTAGGCCAAACCTAAGAACCCTTTAAAGGGATTAGGTTTGGCACCTTCTAAAAGAGATCTGTTTTTTGCTTTTTTAATTAATATAATAATTTAAATATAGAAAATAAAAATATTATTTTTTATAAGTTTTATAAAATAATTTAAAATCTCTAAAAGGAGTGATATTTTTATGGAATCTTGGACCCTAAGGAATAAAAGTAAGTGTTATAACTGTGGCCAAATGGTAGATCAAATAATAGAAGTATATCCAACTCAGGTCTTTGTTAAGTGTTCTAACTGTGGAGCTACAAGATGTTATGTTATTAAAAGTGTGTATATCGACAGTAACAACGTCATAGAGGTTGAAAAGAATAAAAAATTCCGATATGATAACTGGCTGCTGGAAAAAGAGGTAAAATGTCACAACTGTAAAAGATACGCTATTCAAGACATTTTAATTACAATGGCTGGTGTGTATATAAGATGTAGGATGTGTAAATTTACACGATACTATAGGTTTAATATGGCATACATAGGGCAGGAATAGGGTATCAATGCAGTTGTGAATTTTAATGCACATAAACGAAAGTTTTATATAGAATTTCAAAGGCATAATTTATATAAAAATGAAATTGTCTAAAAAGATAGAATAGTATAAAAATTAATAATAACATATTATAAAGTAATAAAATTAGACCATTTAGGTGATAGTTATGACAGAAGTAGAGTTAACTGTAGCAGAGGCTTATCAGGGGGATGTTGGTAAAGGGATTGTAAGAGTAGATCCTGAAATCATGGAAAAATTGGACCTAAAACCTGGAGATGTTGTAGAGATAGCAGGTAAGTCAAAGGCTTACGCTACTGTATTGAGAGGATATTTAGAGGATAAAGGAAGGGGCATTATAAGGATGGATGGTATTCTAAGACAAAATGCTAAGGCAGGACTTGGAGATAAGGTTAAAATAAAGAAGGTAGAGATCAAAGAGGCTACAAAGGTAGTACTTGCTCCAATGCAGCCTATTAGATTCAGTGGTGGGTTTGAAGAGTACGTTAAAAGTAGATTAATTGGTCAGGTAGTAAGTAAGGGATCTAAAGTAATGATAGGTGTACTTGGTACCGCTATTCCATTTATAGTAGTTTCAACAACACCTAAGGGCGTTGTTAAAATAACAGAGTTAACAAAGGTTGAATTGAAGGAGGAGCCAGTATCAGAGGTTAAGGAGGCAAAAATACCAGACATAACCTACGAAGATATAGGTGGACTGAAAGAGGAGGTTAACAAGATTAGGGAGATGGTAGAACTCCCAATGAGACACCCAGAGTTGTTCGAGAAACTTGGTATAGAGCCACCTAAGGGGGTACTCCTTGTAGGACCACCTGGAACAGGTAAGACTCTCCTTGCAAAGGCTGTTGCAAATGAGGCAGGGGCCAACTTCTACAGTATAAACGGTCCAGAAATAATGAGTAAATACGTAGGGGAGACTGAGGAGAACCTGAGGAAGATATTCAAGGAGGCTGAAGAGAACGCACCATCTATAATATTCATAGACGAGATAGACGCTATAGCACCAAAGAGAGATGAGGCCAGTGGAGAAGTTGAGAGGAGAATGGTTGCACAACTTCTAACCTTGATGGATGGTCTCGAGAGTAGAGGGCAAGTTGTAGTTATAGCTGCAACTAACAGACCAGATGCACTAGATCCAGCATTGAGAAGACCAGGTAGATTTGACAGGGAGATCACAATAGGAGTTCCAGATAAGAAGGGTAGGTTGGAGATACTTCAGATACACACGAGAAACATGCCATTGGCTAAGGACGTAGATCTTGAGTACTTAGCAGAAATCACCCATGGATTTGTAGGGGCAGATCTCGCTGCACTGTGTAAGGAGGCTGCAATGAAGACATTAAGGAGAATACTCCCAGACTTAGATCTTGAGAAAGAGGAAATACCTAAAGAAATCCTAGATAAGATAGAGGTAACAATGGAGGACTTCAAGGAGGCACTGAAGGAGGTAGAACCTTCTGCTCTAAGGGAGGTTCTTGTAGAGGTTCCAGATGTGAAGTGGGAGGATATTGGTGGATTGGAGGATGTAAAGCAGGAGTTGAGGGAGGCTGTTGAGTGGCCACTGAAACACAAAGACGTATTTGAAAGAATGGGTATAAGACCTCCTAAGGGGATATTACTCTTCGGACCACCTGGAACAGGTAAGACTCTCCTTGCAAAGGCTGTTGCAAATGAGTCTGATGCAAACTTCATAAGTGTAAAGGGACCTGAGATATTCTCCAAGTGGGTTGGAGAGAGTGAGAAGGCAATAAGGGAGATATTCAGAAAGGCTAGACAGGCTGCTCCAACAGTAATATTCTTCGACGAGATAGACAGTATAGCTCCAAGAAGAGGTAGAGACCTTGGAGGTAGCGATGTAACTGAGAAGGTAGTTAACCAGTTGCTAACTGAATTAGACGGTCTCGAAGAGCCTAAAGATGTAGTGGTAATCGCTGCAACTAACAGACCTGATATACTAGATCCAGCACTTCTAAGACCTGGAAGGTTGGACAGGGTACTGTTAGTACCACTACCAGATAAGAAGGCAAGGTTGGAGATATTCAAGGTTCACACTAGAAAGATGCCCCTTGCAGAGGACGTAGATCTTGAGAAGTTGGCAGAGAAGACAGAGGGATACACTGGAGCAGATATAGAGGCTATATGTAGAGAGGCTGCAATGATAGCACTGAGGGAGAACATCAATGCAGAGAAGGTAGAGATGAGACACTTCGAGGAGGCTATGAAGAAGATAAGACCATCTGTAAGAAAGGAGGATATGGAGATATACAAGAGGTTGGCAGAGGAGTACGGAAGGGGAACAACAGAGAGAATCTCCAGTAATAAGGACTATTCAGAGTACCATAGATAATGGATAAAAGGGTTTTTACTCTTTTCTTTTTTATTTTTTTATTTAATTCTAATTTTTTTTAAATCCTATTTTTAATTTTTTAATAATCAATAAAATAATTATAAAAATAAATAACAAAAAAAAAGAATTAAAAACGGTTATATTATTGAGACTATTACAACCTAAGAGGAGAAAAGAGTTACAAAGAATATATCTTAATCCCTGAATATTATGGAGTCTATATAAATAATAACCTAAAATCATTTTTTGTATTTTTTATAATGTTTTACAACTAAATATTGATATATGAAAATACAATTATCTTTTTATTCACTTCTCCAACATACATTTAAACATTAGAAGTCCATCTGTGGAGCCAAGTATTTCCTCTGAGGCTCTCTCAGGGTGAGGCATCAGTAGGACACAGTTACCCTTCTCGTTGCATACTCCTGCTATGTTGTCTATGGAACCGTTAGGGTTGGCGTCTTCAGTGACCTCTCCATCTTCGTTACAGTATTTAAATACGATCATCTTCTTTTTATACATCTCCTGGAGACCATCTTCATCTATGTAAAATCTGCCCTCTGCATGGGCTATAGGCATCCTTATAACCTCTCCTTTTTTATATCCCTTTGTAAAAGGAGTTTTATTATTCTCTACCCTTAGATAAACCCACTTACATACAAACCTCCAGTTGATGTTGTTAGTAAGTGCACCCTTTGAAAATCCTGCCTCCAATCCTATCTGGGCACCATTACAGATACCTAAAACTGGTTTTCCCATCTCTATCATATCCCTCAATCCCTCTATTACAGGTGTCCTAGCACCTATGGCACCTGCCCTTAGGTAGTCTCCATAGGAGAAACCTCCAGGAATAACTGCGCCATCAAATCTACTTAGATCCCTCTCTGTGAACCATACAATCTCTGGATATCCTCCTGCTAATTTTATACTACGATAGACGTCTTCTTCACAGTTTGTACCTAGGAACTTTATCACTGCGATATTCATTTTATCACTTAAAAAACCTGTATAGGGTATTATTATATATGTCCCTATATATTTTTAAATACTTTTATAATAATTATAAAAATAAAAAAATAAAGGGATAACTATGGCAGTAGATTTCGTCAAAATCGGTGAGAAATGGCAGAATAGATGGGAAAGGGATAGAATATTCGAAGTAGATGCAGGAGACCCAGAGGATAAAAACAAGTTCTTTATAACTGCAGCCTTCCCATATCTTAACGGAGTTCTCCACGCTGGACATCTGAGGACATTTACCATACCGGAGGTTGTGGCAAGGTATCAGAGGATGAAGGGGAAGAGGGTACTCTGGACTATGGGATATCATGTAAGTGGAACACCTATCATAGGTTTAGCAGAACTTATAAAGAAGAGGGATAAAAAAACACTGATAGCATACAACAAATTACATAATATACCTATGGAGACACTTTTAAAGTTAGAGAGTCCTGAGGCTATAGTAGAATACTTCTCCAAGAGGGCAACCAACGCCTTTAAAAAGATGGGATTCTCCCTAGACTGGAGGAGGAACTTCACAACAGACGACGAGACATTTAAGAAGTTTATAGAGTGGCAGTTTCTAAAGTTGAAGGAGAAAGGGTACATAAAAAAAGGTTCTCATCCAGTTAGATACTGTCCATGTTGTGATAACCCAGTTGAGGATCACGATCTCCTAGAGGGAGAGGATGCAACACTTGTAGAGTATATTCTCATTAAGTTTAAGGGTAAGATAGAGATAAATGGTAAGGAGGAGGAGTGTATAATACCTATGGCTACCCTCAGGCCAGAGACTGTCTTTGGAGTGGTAAACGCCTGGATAAATCCAGATGGAAAGTACCTTGTAGTTAAGGTGTACAGTGAAGTTGATGAGGAAGGTAAGTTAGAGTATAGAGGTATCTGGATAGTTAGTGAGGAATCTGCTGAGAAGTTAAGGAACCAGGGTAGAGTTGTAGAGGTTATTAGGGAGATAAAGGGAGAAGAACTTGTAGGGAAAACTGTAATAAACCCTGTAAATAACAGGGAGGTACCTATATATCCTGCTAAGTTCGTAGATACTTCTGTTGGTACTGGATGTGTTATGAGTGTCCCTGCCCATGCACCTTACGACTATGTGGCCCTTAGGGACTACTATAGAAGTGTAGGTAAAGAGTTGAGGGATGAGGATCTTATACCACTTATAAAGTTGGAAAACTATGGGAAGTATCCTGCAAAGGAGATAGTGGAGAAGATGGGTATAAAGAATCAGGAGGAGAGGGAGAAGTTAGAGGAGGCTACAAGTAAGATCTACAAGGAGGAGTATCACAAGGGAATACTTAACGAGAACTGTGGTGAATACAGTGGAATGCCTGTTAGGGAGGTTAAGGATGTTATTACAAGAGATCTTTTAGAAAAAGGAATTGGAGAAGTTCTCTACGAGTTTTCAGAGCCTAATGTTGTCTGTAGATGTGGATCTAGATGTGTTGTGAAGTTAGTTAAGGGACAGTGGTTTATCACCTACTCCGATAAGGAGTGGAAGAAGTTAGCCCATAAATGCGTAGATAGGATGGAGTTTATCCCAGAATCCTTAAGAAAGGAGTTCCACAACAAGATAGACTGGATGAAGGATAAGGCATGTGCAAGGAGGAGGGGTCTTGGTACGAGACTACCTTTCGATAAAGACTGGGTGATAGAGAGTCTCTCAGACAGTACTATCTATATGGCCTACTACACCATAGGGAAGACTATAAACATGCACAATATAAAGGAGGAGCAACTTACTCCTCAACTCTTCGATTACATATTCTACGGTAAGGGAGATATAGAGGAGATCTCAGAGACGACAAAGATCCCTAAGGAGTTAATAGAGGAGATGAGGAGGGAGTTCCTCTACTTCTATCCATTAGATTGGAGGTGCTCCGCCAAGGATCTAATATCCAACCACTTAACATTTATGATATTTAACCACGTTGCACTCTTTCCAGAGGAGTTCTGGCCTAGAGGTATCGTGGTAAATGGGTACGTCACCATAGAGGGTAAGAAACTCTCGAAGTCTAAGGGACCTCTCCTTCCAGTGGAGGAGGTTGCAGAGAGGTACGGACCAGATGTTGGAAGGTTCTACATTACCACCTGTGCAGAACTTCCACATGATGCAGATGTAAAGTTTAAGGAGATAGAGAAGGTTAAGGATAACTTAGAGAAATTTTATCAGTTTGCCCAGGAGGTAGCAGATGTCTCTCCAGAGAATCTGAACTATGATGAGTTAAGTATTATAGATAAGTACCTCCTCCATAGACTTCATAAATCTATAAAAATTGCAGATGAATCATATAGGACCTTCCAACTTAGAAAGGTAGGTGTCCTATTCTACCAGTTGATCAACGACTTAAGATGGTACAGGAGAAGAGGAGGAGATAATAAAAAACTACTTAGATTAGTTGCAGAGACATGGACAAAGATCCTTGCACCGATAACGCCTCATCTCTGTGAGGAGATATGGGAACTCTTTGGAAAGAAAACATACATCTCCTTGGAAACCTTCCCAGTGGCAGAGGAGAAATATATAGATGATACCTTAGAGTTAGGAGAGGAGTTTTTAGTTTCAACTATAGAGGATATAAGGAGGATAGTTGAGATAGCAAAGATAGAACCTAAGAGAATATACCTCTATACCGCAGAGAGTTGGAAGTACGAGGTACTTAAGATAATGAACGAAAACAGGGATAAGGGTATTAAGGAGTTGATACCTATAATAATGAAGAATCCAGAATTTAGAAGGTATGGGAAAGAGATACCAAAACTGGTAAGGGATCTTATGGAAGTAGGTGTAAAACCTGTAATTAATGAGGAGGAGATACTCAAAGATGGAAAATCCCTAATTGAGAGGGAGTTTGGATGTGAAGTTATAATAAACGGTGAAGACAAAAATAACAAAAAGAGACAGGCGATACCTTACAGGGTGGCTATATATTTAGAGAACTAGTTTCTATTAAAAATTTTTTTAATTAACAAAAGCCTCAAGGATCGTGAATAAAATAATAATAAAAATAATTAGAATAATTAGGATAAAAAATTAGTAAATAAAAAAGAAAAAATTCTTAAAAGAAGAATTAACAGAGATCCTACCTTACTTCTCTAATACACAGTTTAAACTATTATTTTTTTATTGGATATCCTGGATATTATATAAAATATTAATACCTTAGTTCCCATCAAAGTAATGATTTAAATAATAAAAATTAATAAAAAAGACTAAGAAAATATTAAAATATAATACCTTATAATAAAATTAATAATAGTAACCTGTTAGGGAGGATCCGCTCCACTTCCATTATATCTTAGAGCGTCCCAGGAGATTATCTCTTATTTTGATTTTATTTTAATATCCTCTTTTTATACTTTTATTATAATTATTATTCTTATCAGAATTTTTTATTGGGAATTAGGGTAATAAAAAATAAAGAAAAGATTTAAAACAGAAACTTCTATCATCCCAAAATATAACATTATAAAAAAGAAGATTGGAGAATGGCCCTCTAAATATCTTTTAATAAAGGAATTCAGAATAAGATCTCCTATATTATCTTTAAGGGTTCGGAAAGATCCTAAGGGTATTTAATATTTTTATATTGATCATTTTCATTATGATTTTTATTATAATAATTATCTTTTTATTATTTTTAAATTACTACTTTGATAATAGTTAAGGTATATAATCATTCCTCCTCTATCTTTTCAACGTACATTAAAGGATAGTTTAACTCCTCAATATATCTCAATCTCAAGTATGCAACTGTATTCTCTACTCTCACCTTTAACTTTACATCTAACATTTTCCCATCTAAAGATACATATTCATCCTTTTCCAAATCTCCCACTATCTTAACAGATATATCTTCGACACAGGGCTGATTCTTCATAGATTCCTCTATAGATCTCTCCAGTATCTCCTTATTTTTTAAACTCACAGGAGTACCTATGAACTGGTGGAATAGGGCTCCCAAGGTGATGCCTCCCTCAAATACCGCCCTCTCCCTTGGAGTAAGATTTTTAAAATAACTTTTGAATAAATCTTTTTCTTCTATTCTCATTGGAGTCACCTGTTAGGGAATTATTAAAAATAAAAATAATAAAAAAATAAGAGTAAAAATATAAAAAATTTAAAAAGATAGAAAGTATTTAAAAGGCGATAGTATAGGATCAGAACCTTTTACTCCATTTGTATCTAATTTTTAGACTTATTTTTTAATTTTATCTTTATTATAAAAATAATTTTTTATAATTTTTTTAATTATCTAACTTCTCTATTTAATCTTACTCCCTACAGGAATATCCCTATCAGGTACTAAAAGCGCTACGGTCTCCTCCCCTCCTGCCAATATCATCCCCTGAGATTCCACACCACATAACTTAGCAGGTTTTAGATTACAGAGGACTACCACTTTCTTACCTACAAGTTCCTCTGGAGTATAGTGGCCCTTTATACCGGCGACTATCTGCCTCTTCTCATCTCCAATATCCACTATCAACTTTAAAAGTTTCTTTGATTTAGGAATCTCCTCTGCCTCAAGTATTTTACCGATCCTGAGATCGAGTTTTGCAAAGTCGTCGATTGTGATCATATTATCCTCCTCTTTATCCTTTATATTCAGTATCTCCTTTTTGGCAAGTTCTACCTCTTTATCCTCTATCTTTTTAAACACCACCTTTACCTTCTTCAACTCGTTACCTCTTATATTAAGATCTAACTCCTCGTTCATTATATCCAAGATCTCCATACACTTGTTAGGCATAAATGGATAGAGGAGATACACTATATACTTCACAGTTACTCCACAGGTGTAGAGGATCTCCTTAAGTCTCTCCTCCTCCTTTACATTCCAGGGCTCCATCCTCTGGAAGTAGTTATTACCCTCCTGTGCAAGGTGGATAATATCCATAAGTGCCTCCTTGAAGTTGAACTCCATCATATGTTTATGGTATCTCTCTCTTATCTCCTTACATCTCTCCAATAATTTCAGATCCTCCTCTTTTAATTGATCTTCATCTACCTTTACCATCCTCTTGAACTTCCTGTATGTAAATACAAGTGTTCTGTGGATGAAGTTTCCTATAATTGCAATTAATTCGGTGTTTATCCTCTTCTGAAACTCTTCAAAGGAGAAATCACAGTCCTTATTGAGAGGTGCGTTGATCATTAAGAAGTATCTTAGGTAATCTGGATGGAAGTATCTTATAAAGTCCTTCACCCAAACAACCCATCTCTTACTTGTACTCATCTTCTTCTTCTCCAATGTTAGATAACCTCCACTTATCACCGAGGTTGGGAGGTTGTACTCACCATGGGCTATTAACATACCTGGCCAAAACACTGAATGGTGAATGGCGATATCCTTCCCTATGAAGTGCCATATATTTACGTCCTTGCCTCTCTCCTTTAACCAGTAGTCCTTCCAGACATCTCCCAACATCTTTGTAAAGGATATATACCCAATTGGTGCCTCCAACCATACGTACATAACCTGACTATCATCATCTGGTAGAGGGACACCCCAATCTATATCCCTGGAGATATCCCAGTCGTGGAGTTCCTCTATCCATCTATATGCCATATTCTTGACGTAATCTGGTATCTTGGAGTTCTTAATATATTCCCTTAATTCTTCACTTAGGGCACTTAACTTAAAGAACCTATGTTTAGTCCTCCTTATCTCTGGAGTACCTTTACAGATTACACAGTAGGGATCTATCAACTTCGTAGGCTCTAAGTGTCTCCCACATACCTCACAGTGATCCCCCCTAGCCTCACCTCCACAGTAGGGACAGGTACCTTCAACGTACCTATCTGCTAAGAACTTCTTACAGTGAGGACAGTAGAACTGCTCGATCTCCTTCTCGTAGATGTAGCCATTTTCTTTTAGTTTTAGATAGAACTCCTGGGCAGTTTTTATATGGATTTCACTGTGGGTCTTCCCATAACTGTCGAATTCTATACTTAAACTATCTAGATCCCTCTTTATCTCCTTGTGGTACTTATTTACGATCTCCTCGGGACTGACGCCTTCTTTTTCTGCAGTTATAGTAATAGGAACTCCATGGTTGTCAGTACCCCCAACATGTATAACGTCCTTACCTATAATCTTCAAATATCTTCTCATAACATCTGCAGGTATGTAGGTACTCCTGACATGTCCTAGATGTAGTGGCCCGTTGGTATATGCCAAGGCTGTTGTAATTAAGTACTTCTCACCCATGTTTTCCCTCGTATATTCTACAGGTTATAGGGTTTTTAAGTACAGATAGCACATCCTCTATCTCCTCATCTGTACATAAAACGAATAGGGTATTTCCGAGCATAGCCTGGGAGGCTCCCCTACTAAAACTGAGATCTTCACATAGGGAGAGTACCTCCTCAGATGCTAAACTGGTCTCCTTTGCAAATACGTAGGAGAGTCTCATAAAGTTCTCCAGAGTAGGATCCTTCAGTATCTCCTTCAACAGTCTATCTCCCACCCTATTTATCCTCTCTATCCAGTTAGGATCCTCTATAACATCCTTAGTCTCCTTCCTCCCAAGTACCTCGATGACTATATAGTATCTATTTTTATCCCTTATATTAATTTTTTTTACATCTAGAGGAAAACCTGGTTTTCTCCTTATGGTAAATCCTCCGAAGTACTGTCCTATCACATCTCCAAGGCCAGTTCCACATCTTACTTCACTTATATGGGCTATCTTTAGGAGTTCTAATTTATCCATCTGTGGGTTTATAATCTTTCCCAACTCGTAGGCACATCCTAAGGCACAACCTCCAGAGATACCTAAACCACAACCTAAGGGAAGTTGGGATCTGTGTATGATGTCGTACCCTTTTATACCTATATTGTTCAAAACCTCCCTAATAGGACATAGATCCATCTCCCTACCGTTGAAGTATATCTTCCCCTTCCCTGATCTCACCTCTGTAATTACTCCCTTATCTACAGTTATCCCTACTCCAGTCGAGCCTGTCCTTAGAGGATCCCTCTCCCGATGTATGGTAAAGAACCCGGTGATATGTCCAGGGATAAACATAATATTACCTTAGATACTTTAAACACTCTGGAAAGTATTTAGAGATGTAGTCGTAATCCCTCTCTATGTAGATGTGCATACTCACCCCATGATGAGTATAGGTTCCATACTCCACCCCTAAACTCTCAGCCACCATCTCCCCCAAGGCAATCAATCCAAGAGCGTTGGCATGGTATGCCAGTAGTAGATCGTTACTCCTAAAGAGTACAGTCTGATGAAGTTTTCCATCCCTTATAAGGAATTGGATATACTGAAGGCAGGGAACACTACCTCTCCTCCTCTTACTTACTTCTATATCTATAACAGGTTGCCAGGTTATCGCCACAGCCCTTCTGGAGTTTTTCTCCTCTTTTAATTTTTCTATAATATATTTTATCTGATCTACACAGATGCCATTTACAGGATACTTGAAGAGCCTACTGTGATAGTCGTAGGAGAACTTATTATCAGAGCCGTAAAGTAGATTTTTAGTGTACTGTTCCACTGCATTTTTTCCAAAGGGATACTTTGGACTGATACTCTTTAACTTTGGATTGGTTATCTCCACAACAACATTTCTGATCTCCCTACAGAGTTCCCCATCTTCAGTTATCATATCTTCTCCTTTTTCCAGAACCTCTTTAACTAGATATTCATAACTGGCCCTTACTGAGGGTTTTCTGATAGAGAGCATGGTAGTCCTCTAGTTTTTTGTTTAAAATTAATAAGAATAATAATTACTATTTAAAAAATATTAAAAAATCTTAGAGAAGTTGTATCATATTATTTTTATAATTTATAACTCTAGTTTCTATCAAGATGATGATTAGAAAAATATTCAGAATAGATAAAGGCGATCTAAAATAAACACAGGTAAAAATAAAATACTATTTCCTATACTATACTGAACATTGAAGAAACAAAGTAGATTTCTTTTTAATTTATAAAAAGTATTACTTTTTTATTATACCTTTTTAGGCTTTTTATTCTTCTATTTTTATAATTTTTATTATTATAATTATTTTTAATTACCACTTTGAGAGAACTAGAGTTTATTACCTTTACTACCTATCTTCCTGTTAAACTCATATATCCACCTAATATTCCCCCTTAAAACACATCTTGCAACAGATATTAAGTCTGAATATCTCAACATCCTCTCTGCATCTTTAATAGAGTTTATAGAGTTGTTTCCTATGATTATCTTCTCTTTAAAACAGTCCCTTACTTTTTGGATATAATTAATATCTGGATAATCCTTACCTGGATTGAAGCAGTCTAGATGGATCCCATGGAAGTATCTCCTAACCTTATTTAAGTTATCTATCAACTCCTCTACAGGTACAACGTTTGCCCTCACCTTTAAAAAGATAGGTTTTTCCATCTCCAACTCCCAAATACTCTTTAAAAAATCCCTAAGAATCTCAAGGTTCTCCCTCTTCAACAACTCCTGCCCTATACCTAACCTGACAATCTCCTCCTGGCGACAGTGACAGTTTAACTCTATTATATCACAGTGTTCTCCCAAGATTTCTATCCTACCTTTAGATTCCTCGAAATCTTTAAACCTTATATTTACAGAAATGAGAGCGTTACTCTCTCTAGCCCTATTTACCTCTCTCTTTACAATGTCCTCAAATTCATCTAAATTATATAAAAACTCTTTCCTACCTCTTTTCACCATCTCTTTACTGGCAGATAGTGTGGCACCGTCTAAATTGAGACCTCCCAAGGTGACTATTCCAAATAGATCCCTGTATTTCCCACAGAAGGATCCATCTGTGATCCCTGCCATCGGAGCAAGGACTACCTTTTTATCTCCACATCTCTGAAGAACATCCATACCTGCTCCACCTATATAGGACATAACGTGTTAAACTTCCTCCTTATATTGTAATTTTTATAGTTTAATGTACATACCTGACCCTCTACCTTCCCCTCCCTTATAAGTTCCAATCCAATATCTGCCATGTTGGATGCATCCTCTGCAGTTTTCCCTATTCCTATTCCTGCCTTCAACTGAATACCTGTTTTCTCCCTTATATCCTCAAAAATAGTGATAAAATCACTCTCAGTCATGCCATTACAGGGACACATGAAGTTATCGCCACCGATAAAAAATACCATAGCACCGTACTTTTTCAACTCTTTAATAAGTCTTAGGTGGATCTCGTTAATGCGTAGATAGGTATCATAGGCACTTTCCATATCTGTTAGAGTCTCCGTGACGTTGTTTACATCCACATGTGCCAGTTGGACGTATCCCTCTTCCTCCAGGATAAAGTCATTTGCAACGTCTAATACTTCTTTTCTGTACTTATCTTGAGCACTTCCATGTTCTTGGATCTTCTCTGTGGCTAATTTCTGGGCCTCGTAGGGAGTCTCTGCCGAGGCAATTCCCATACTCACTGTAAAGGGATATCTGTTCTTTATACTCTCCTGGATCCTCTTATGGGTGTTGAGGTCTATACCGTTAGTTATGGCAATTAAGTTGTCAAACCTAGTATAAAACACAAGGCCCTTGTGGGCACCAAATTGAAGGTTTAGATCTCCGTACAGTCTTGACTGAAGTGCCTGTAGGTCGCTCTCCCTTCTAGGATTTGGAGTTACAGTCCAAGGTCCGTAGTTGTCGATCTGAATAACAGTAATCTGTATCATACTATCATCGTGATGTGTTATAATATATCTCTTTTTACACCATGGATATAAAAATGTATTTATTCTAATAGAAAGATATAAAAATAAAAATTATTAATAAAAATTACTATAATAATAAAAAGAGGGGTAATAATGGAGGAAAAGATTACAATAAGTGTTATCAAAGCAGATGTTGGAGGGCTCTGTGGTCATACTGAGGCTCCAGAAGAGTTATTGGATGTATGTGATTGCATCCTTGAGGAGGCAGTTGATGAGATACTTATAGATTATTACGTTACAAGATGTGGAGACGATATAAACCTCATTATGACCCATAAGTTAGGTGTAGATAACGAGAAGGTTCATGGATTGGCATGGAGGGCATTCGAAGAGGCTACTAAGGTTGCTAAAGAGTTGAAACTCTATGGAGCAGGTCAGGATCTACTTGCAGAGGCCTTCAGTGGTAATGTGAGAGGAATGGGACCAGGATGTGCAGAGATGGAGTTTGTTGAGAGACCAAGTGAGCCTGTAATAGTGTTCTGCTGTGATAAGACAGATCCCTCTGCATTCAACTTACCACTGTATAAAATATTTGCAGATCCCTTCAACACTGCAGGGCTAGTTTATGACAAATCCATGATCGGCGGTTTTAAATTCGACGTTTTGGATATAATTGATAATAAACAGGTAACGTTAAAGGCACCTGAGGAGTCCTATCAGTTGTTGGCCCTCATAGGAAACTTGGAGAAGTACTGTATAAAGAGAGTATATAGGGCTAAAGATAACGAGATTGCAGCAGTTGTAAGTTCCGAGAAGTTGAACCTTATTGCAGGGAAGTATATAGGTAAGGACGATCCAGTTGCAATTGTCAGGGCTCAAAGTGGAATGCCCGCAGTAGGAGAGATTTTAGAACCCTTTGCAAACCCACACCTTGTACCTGGATGGATGAGAGGATCCCACTGGGGCCCGCTGATGCCAGTTAGTGAAGATGATGCAAGGCCTACAAGGTTCGACGGACCTCCAAGGATTATGGCTTTAGGATTCCAGCTTTCAAATGGAAGATTAATAGGGCCAAATGATCTATTCGATGATGTGGCCTTCAAGAGGGCAAGGGAGAAGGCTTTAAAGATGGCAGATATGATAAGAAGCATGGGACCCTTCCAGCCTCACAGACTACCTGAAACTATGTTGGAGTACACCACAGTACCTGAGATTATGAAGGAGTTGAAGGGGAGATTTGTAGAGGTTGAGAAGAAGAAATAAACTATTAATTCTATCAAAGTAATATAATGTTTTTATTTTAATTATTCTTTTTCTTTTTATAAGATAGAAATAATGATTATAATAAAAATAAAAAGTAAAAAAATAATAAAGTTAAGAGACCAAAAAAGTGATAAAAAAACCTCTAAGAAGATATGTTTTAAGATTTTTTATTTTTTTATCTAATTATTTTAATTTTTTTATTGTTATTTTATTTACGGTCCTTGAGATTTGTTATTTGTTAAAAAGGATTAGTAAAGTCTCATCCTACTTCTCTCTCAGTGCTAATGTAGTCCAAGGATAGATGCACCTACCTTTTTTAATAGTCATAAATATAACCACCCTAGTTCCCATTAAGATTGTTAATTAGAAGAATAATAAAAAAAATGATTATCATAAAAAAATAATTAAAATCAGGAAAAAAATAATAACAATAAAATAATTCTGAAGGGATAGAAATAAAAAAGAAGTGAATAACCTTAATTCCCACCAAAGTAACGATTTAAATAATAAAAATAATAAAAAAGACTAGAAAAAACCTTAGTTTCTACCAAATAGTGATTAAAAGGATTATAAAAATAATCAATTATAAAAATCATTAAATATCCTTAGAATCTTTCTGATCACTTAGATAAGATAGAAAATCCTATTCTGGTATCCACTATATATTAGAAGGTATAGAGGATCATTCTCTTTCAATCTTCTTTTTAAAATGCTATATCTGAGATGATAGAAGTTTTTATTTTAAACATTATTCTTTATTTTTTATTTTTATTAATTTTTATAATTATCTTTATTATTCTTTAAACTATTCTTTTGATGGGAAAGTAAGGTTAGAAAAAAATATTGAAATATGATATACCTTATACTAAAAATTAATAATAACAACTTTGTTAGGAAGGATCTGCTCCACTTCCATAGTATGTTAGAGCATCCCAGGAGAGACTATTTATCTCTTATTTTGATTTTAATACCTTCCCTTTTATACTTTTATTTTTATAGTTGTTATTGTTTTATTTTTATATACTATTGTTATTCTTATTAAGAATTTTCTGACGGGAATTAGTTTTTTTTATTAATAATATATATCAAAATTTCCTAATGAAGATTTGATTATGGATAACACCCATATATATAAACCTAGTAATAAAAAAGATATTCTGAACATGTAAATTAGTTAGTGTTAATATTCTTCAATAAAAAAATTCTTCGAGGTAATTAAATCCATCGAAAGAATAATAAAAACTTAACCTTTTTGTAAAAGATCCCAATTTTCATTTAATAAATATTTAAAAAATAATAACATGAAAATTTGTTATGATTTTTAATCTGGTGATATCATGAGTTATAACATATTTCACTTTTCCCCCGATGAGATCAGAGATCTAACCATTTCTACAGTTGCAATAGCACTGATATTTGCATGGCCTGGAAGGGGATTTCTTATATTTGACGATCCCACATTTTTTTATAGACTTATAGTAGCAATAATTATCGTAGGTAGTAGTTTTATTTTCCACGAGTTAGCCCATAGAACGGTAGCAAGATATTTCGGAGCCTACAGCGAATTTAGAGCATGGTTTGAAGGATTAGTTTTAGCACTAATTCTCAAGATACTAGTAGGATTTACATTCATAGCTCCAGGGGCTGTATATATCTTTAAAGATTATCTAACTCCAAGGGAAAATGGTATAATTGCCCTCTCAGGTCCCTTATCCAATGTACTTTTGGCGATCCTTTTCTATATACTCTCCATTTTCGTGCCTCCATTTACACTTATTTCCTCGATACTACACTTTGGAGTGTATATAAATCTCTACTTGGCAGCCTTTAACTTACTACCTATCCCTCCCTTTGATGGGTCTAAGGTTCTATCCTGGAATCCTATAGTGTGGGCAGTTGTGTCATTACCCTTATTTTACTGGATATTCTTCTAAAGTTATTACTGTGGTATTATGGAGTTTGAACTTTGGGTAAGAATAGTTAAGGAGAGTATCCAAAAGGGAAATATTAATCCCTGGGATATTAACGTTGCCAAGGTAGCAGATGAGTATATAAAAACACTTAAAGAACTTGAAAGATTCGATATAAGGCTCTCTGCAGATGTTATATTAGTTGGAGGAATACTGCTTAGGATGAAATCTCAAGTCCTTTACGAGAAATGTGAATCTACCCTTGAAGATGATGATGTTGAAGATAATCCTCCCGAGGATATTTGGAATTATAGTAATGTTGTTCAGAAAAACCCTCAAGAAAAGAAAGGTGTCCCAAGTAAGAAGCATTTAAAGGATAAAAAGCAGATTACAGTCGAAGAACTAATAGATACCTTGAAGTCAGAACTTAAAAAAGTAAAAAGAAGCAGAGAAAAAAAGAAAAATAAAAAGGAAGATGTAATTTATGATATTATAGAAGAAATGGAGAAATACGATATCTCTGAACTTATGGAGAGTTTAATTTTAGAATTAAGGAAGGAAGGCATTATAGTATTTCAGAAGAGGTTTTCAGATAGAAAGGATATTATTAAAAACTTTTTACCCTGTCTATATCTTGCAAATGAAGGGAAAGTAGAGATCTTTCAGAAGGAGATATTTAAAGATATGATAGTTAAGTATAGGGAAAATAATTCTTATGAAAAATAATTACAAATAGAGAAAATATCAATAAAAATAGAAAAAGAAACAGGAGATTTTTCAATAAAAAAGAGTTATTTTATTTTTTATTTTTATACTTTAACATTTTAAAATATTTATTTTTTAATCCAATTATTTTTTTATTATTTTTATATATTTTAATATTTCGAAATTCTCGATAGTTGTTATCTTATTTATAATAATGTGTTATTTTAATTCGACAAATGTAGAAAAATAAAAAGATTTATATATCACTATTCCAACTTTTGTAATGATTAATAATGACCAATTATTTCTCCGAGGTGGAGGTATGATAGAGATTAGATTTCATGGTAGAGGTGGTCAGGGAGCAGTCACCGCTGCCAAAATTTTAGCAAAGGCTGCCTTTTACGACGGTAAATACTCCCAAGGATTTCCTTTTTTTGGTGTTGAGAGAAGAGGGGCCCCAGTTATGGCATTTACGAGAATAGACGATAAGAAAATTATCGTTAGATCCCAGATATATAATCCAGATTATGTAGTAGTTCAGGATCCTACACTTTTAGATGCTGTCAATGTAGTAGAGGGGTTGAAAGGAGATGGGATAGTAGTTGTAAATACAACTAAGGAAGATTTAGATCTAGGTTTTAAGACGTACACCATAGACGCCACAGGAATAGCGTTAGATGTTCTTGGTGTCCCTATCGTTAACACTACTATGTTAGGAGCATTTGTAGGTGCTACTAAGTTGATATCCCTTGAATCTCTTAAAAGGGCGATACTGGATACCTTCAAGGGAAAACTTGGAGAGAAAAATGCCAAGGCTGCAGAGGTAGCCTACAGTATTATCTCAGAAAACTAAAGGGGTGTAATATATGGTAACTATAGGGGCAATAATCTACGAACCTGGAAGTACAGTTAGAAATAAAACTGGGAACTGGAGGACCTTCAGGCCCATCTTAAATACTGAGAAATGTATAAAGTGTGAGTTATGTTATATATTCTGTCCAGAGGGGGCAATATACGAGGATGAGGAGGAGAACTTTAGGATAAACTACGACTACTGTAAGGGCTGTTTAATATGCTCCAAGGAGTGCCCTACAAATGCTATAACCAAGGTAAGGGAAGAATGGTAAGGTGCATACTATGGAAAAGGTAGATGTTATTACTGGAACTACCGCTGCTGCGATAGGCGCAAAGTTATCCAACGTAGAGGTTATTGCAGCCTACCCTATAACTCCTCAGAGTGAGTGTGTAGAGGTACTGGCAAAGTTTATTGCAGATGGAGAGTTGGATGCAGAGTATATCAAGGCAGAGAGTGAGCATTCGGCAATGGCTGCCTGTATAGGAGCCTCTGCAACTGGTGTGAGGACATTTACAGCAACTGCATCCCAGGGTTTGGCACTGATGCATGAGATGTTGTACATTGCCTCTGGAATGAGATTACCTATAGTTATGCTCAATACAAACAGGGCACTCTCAGCACCTATAAATATATGGTGTGATCACCAGGATTCCATAGCTGAGCGGGACTCTGGATGGATACAGATCTATGCAGAGGATAACCAGGAGACACTGGACAGTATAATACAGGCTTTCAAGATCGCTGAAGATGAGGATATCCTACTACCAGTTATGGTGTGTATAGATGGGTTTATACTAACCCACACTGTAGAGCCTGTTCATATACCAGATGAGAAAAAGGTTAGAGATTATCTGGGAGTTTATGAACCTAAGCATGCCTATTTAGATCCAGATAGGCCTATAACCCAGGGACCAGTAGGAGTACCTGAGTGCTATATGGAAACTAGGAAGCAGATAAGCGATGCTATGGAGAGGGCTAAAGATGTTATAAAGAGGGTAAATGAGGAATACTACGAGATTTTCAACAGAAGGTATGGAAACGGGTTAGTAGAGGGCTACAACTTAGAGGATGCAGATACTGTACTTGTTGCCATGGGCAGTGTCTGTGGGACTATAAAGTACGTGATAGACAGGCTTAAAGAGAAAGGGAAGAATGTAGGGCTCCTGAGAGTAAGAACCTACAGACCATTTCCAAAGAAAGATATAAAGGAGATGTTAGAGGGGGCTGAAAACGTTGGGGTGTTAGATAAGAATATCTCCTTAGGGTTCAACATGGGGGCCTTAGGTATAGAGGTAATGGCAACGTTGAGGAATAAGAAGGTGTGTAACTACATAGTAGGATTGGGAGGAAGGGACATCACCCTTCAAAACATAGAGGAGATAATTAAACATCTAGAGGAATCTGAAGATGATGGAGAAACTAAGTGGATAGGTCTTAAAGAATAAAAGGTGATATTATGGATAAAAGATTTCCAAGGGAGGAGTTATTTGCCCCTGGTCATAGAGGATGTGCAGGTTGTGGGGCATCTATCCTTGTAAGGATGGCGTTGAAAACTACAGGAAGGGATGTAATAGTGGTAAGCGCCACAGGATGTTTAGAGGTATTTACAACCCCATACCCTGAGACTGCTTGGAGAGTACCTTGGATACATACAGCCTTTGAGTGTGGAGGGGCTGTGGCAAGTGGTATAGAGAGGGCGATAAAGGCACTAAAGAAGAGAGGTAAGTTCAAGGATAGGAAGATAGCAGTTATGCCTATAATTGGAGATGGAGGTACTGCAGATATAGGTTTCCAGGCCCTAAGTGGGGCACTGGAGAGAGGACATGACATGGTATATATAATGTATGACAACGAGGCTTACATGAACACTGGAGTCCAGAGGAGTAGTGCCACCCCACTCTTTGCCTCTGCAACAACAGCTCCTGCAGGAAAGAGGAGTAAAGGTGAAGATAGACCTAAGAAGGACATGGCCATGATTGCAGCAGCCCATGGAATTCCATACGTTGCAACTGCATGTATCAGTTATCCCGAGGATCTAATGAAGAAGATTAAAAAAGCCTACGAGATAGAGGGGCCTGCATTTATCCATGTACTACAACCATGTACTGTAGGATGGGGGTATAACCCAGAGGATACCATAAAGATAGGAAGACTGGCAGTTGAAACAGGTTTCTTTCCACTCTATGAGATTGAACATGGAGAATTAAGGATAACCTACAGACCAGCAAAGAGAAAACCTCTAAAGGAGTATATAAGGATGCAGAAGAGATACAGACATCTAACAGATGAAGATATTGAAATCCTTCAAAAGTACGTAGATGAAAAATGTAAACTTTTAGGATTGGAATAATTTTTTAAAATTTTTATAGGAAGGGGATAGGATGAAGAAACTTATAATGGTTAACGATCAGTGTGATAACTGCGGCGCCTGTATTAAGGCGTGTGCCTCTCTACATGGTGTAAGTAGAATAGGGATAATGGAGCACAACGGGAGATACCTCCCTATAGTATGCCAACAGTGTGCTGCTGCTCCATGTAAGGATGTTTGTCCAGTAGAGGCTATTGAAAGTAGAGATGGAGTAATCTACTTAGATGGATCCAAGTGTATAGGTTGTGGATTGTGTGCTTTAGCCTGTCCTTTCGGTGCTATAACTATGATGGATATAGCCCATAAATGTTCCCTATGTGTTGAAAGAGACGATGAATGCGCCTGTGTTAAAGCATGTTCTAAAAGATGTTTAGATATAGTAGATATAAACGATATCATATTTGAGAGGAGAAGTAAAAACCTTGAGATTATGGGCAAATTGAGGAAAAAGGAATTTAAGAAAGATTCTATAATTTCAAAGATAATTATTCCTGCCAAGGTTGATAGTAAGTTACAATCCCTTTAATGGTGGAAGGATGAAATTAATACCTAACGTTAAACTCTGTATAGGTTGTAGAAACTGTGAAAGGGCATGTCCAACAAACGGAATAGTGGTAATAGATAATACACCTATAAAGTGTATGCACTGTGAAGACGCCCCCTGTTATAATGTATGCCCTGTTGGAGCCATAGAGTGGATAGGAGATAAAGTAGTAGTAAATGAGAAATGTATAGGTTGTGGCTTATGTGTAGATGCATGTCCCTTTGGGATCATAAGAATAGATCCTAATTCTGGAAAGGCCTTTAAATGTCATGGGTGCTATATGCATGAGGTAGAGATGTGTAAAATGGCATGTCCAACTGGAGCACTGCAGTACAGGGAGGAAAGTGTAGTAAGTAAGAGGGAAAAACTGGCCTCAAAACTTAAAAGGATATATAGTTATATCTAAGTCTCTTTTTAGTTTAAATTTTACCAATAATAATTTAGTTGCTCTATTTCCATTAGATTTTGGATAAAGATAATAATTATAATAACCCTAATTCCCATCAAAAAATCCTGATAAGAATATCAATAATTATAAAAAATAAAAGTATAAAAAGAAGGTATTAAAATCCAGAACAAAAAATAATTTCCTGGAATGCTCTAAGATGCTATGGAAGTGGAGTAGATCCTCCCTAACAGTCTGCTATTGTTAATGCCCTACTTCCCATCAAAAGGATAATTTAAAGAATAATAAAGACAATTATAAAAATAATAAAATAAAAATAATAAAGAAAAGATTTTAAAATAAAAACTTCTATTATCCTAGATACAAAAAATTTTAAAAATAATATTGAAGGAGAATGATCCTCAGTATATCTTCTAATATAGTGGATATCAGAATATGATTCCTTGTCTTACCTATGGTTCAGAAAGATCCTAAGGATATTTAAGAGTTTTTATATAGATTTTATACTGATTATTTTAATCATGATTTTTATTATTTTTTATATGATTATTATTTTTATTATTCTTCTAACTACAATCTTGATGGGAACTAGAGTTTATAATAATATAAATTAAAAAAAGAAATGTTAAAAAATCATAAAGAGGAAATAAATGTTCTTTTAAGACGCTTTTAAATATCATGTAGTGAGATATATTCTCTCTAATAGGTTGTTATTTTTGTTATTATAAATTATTATAATCTTAAAAAAAGATTTTTTATAAAAAATATTATTAAGGACAGAATTTTACTATTTTCCAATAAACTTAAAAACATATAGATTTCAAGGACCCTATCTTTAATATATATTGGCCATAACTAGAACTATTATTTTTCAATCAACTCTACTATAACCTTATCTACACTGACCTTACTTACAGGGGATGGGAAGGTATCTGTACCTATTACTTCACTTACTCCACTTGTATAGAGTTTATTGAGAGCATCTCCAATAAGGACGGGATGTACACAGGCAACCATCACTTTATCCGCCCCCTGTTCCATCAACATCTTAGTGGCAGTTGCTACAGTTCCTCCTGTAGATACTATATCGTCTACAATAAGTACCTCTCTATTTTTTACATCTAAGTTCTTGGGGGCTATTCTTATCTCTGTGGGCGATATCCTAGTTTTTTCTAAGTAATCGTACTCACAGTTTATAACTTCAGCAGCCTCCCTAGCCAACTCCACTGCTCCAGTATCTGGAGACAGTACAACTGGATTATTTAACTTATCTTTAACATACCTTGCCAACTCCTTTACAGCACTTCCACATATAAAGGGCACTTCAAAGAAGGATTTTATATGAGTCTCATGAGGGTTTATAGTAATAACCTTGTCGAAGAGTTGGGAGTATACCTTGGCAAGTACCCTGATACTTATAGGTTCTCCAGGGTTGAACTTTTTATCCTGTCTCGTATATGCTAAGTAGGGCGCTACCAAGGTTATAGATTTAGCACCTTCATCTCTAAGTATATCACTCATCAGTATACTCTCTACTACGGCGTCGTTCTGGTTCCTCTGACTCTGGATAAAAATAACATCTTCATCCTTTATGGCCTCGTTGTCTAGAACTCTTATGTATAATTCTCCATCTGGAAACCTTTTAAACTCTGTCCTTAGAAGTTTACAACCTATTAACTTCGAAACCCTGTAGGCTAACTCCTGGGAATTTATACCTGGTACTATTATCACATTCTCACCTTATAGATTTATGTATGTTAGGTTTTATATTTTAATTATTATAAAAAATTTAACATATCAATAAAAATTTTTGTTATAATTAGGTGAAAGGATGGATAATGTAGAAAAAACAGTTGAAAAACTAATTAACTTTATAAGGGACGTTGTAAAAAGAGCCAACGCCAACGGTGTTGTTGTTGGACTAAGTGGAGGTATAGACAGTTCAGTTGTGGCCACGTTATGTACAAAGGCCCTTGGAAAGGATAGGGTATTGGGAGTAATAATGCCTGAAAGGGATTCAGATCCTAGGGATATAGAACATGCTAAGATGGTCGCAGAGAAACTTGGTATAAAATACATAATATCTGATATTACAGATGTACTAAAGGCCTTTGGAGCAGGAGGTTATGTCCCTACAAGAGAGTTTGACAGAATAGCAGATGGAAACCTAAAGGCTAGAATAAGAATGTGTATTCTCTACTACTTTGCAAATAAGAGAAATCTTCTTGTTGCTGGTACCTCCAACAAGTCAGAACTCTATATGGGATATGGAACTAAGTATGGAGACTTAGGTAGCGACTTCCTCGTAATAGGCAACCTCTTTAAGAGCGAAGTTAGGGAGTTAGCAAGGTATCTAGGAGTACCTCAGGAGATAATAGATAAACCACCATCAGCAGGACTTTGGAAGGGACAGACAGATGAAGACGAGTTAGGGATAACCTACGAATTACTAGATAAGATACTTGAAAGAATAGAGAAAGGGGAAGATAAGGAGAAGATATCTAAAAATTTAAATGTTCCACTGTCTCAGGTGGAGGAAATACTAAATAGAATAGAGGCAAATAAGCACAAGTTAGGTCCCATATTCCCTCCAGAGTGATGTAAGAAAAGTAAAAAATAAAAAAACGAATCATTCAAAAACTGTTAAACACTGTAGGAGGATAATATTTAGTACACATTTCTTTTTATATTTGGAGTATCTCCGCCCTATTTTGAATATAATTAATTTTTAATAATTTTTAATTATAATTATAAATAATCTAAAAGTCAAATCTAGATATAAAGTTCCTAATAACGATCCCTATTAAGAGAGAACTATATTTCTCTTCCCAACGTTAAAAAAGTATCCATAAGGTATTTATTCGTTTTTTATAATTTCTAACAGTTCGAAAATAATAATTTAAATTTATTATTTTAATCTTTTTTATTATTATCAATAATTTTTTATATTTTTTAGATTTTCTCCTTTCTTGATATATTTCATAAAAATAAAAAGGTGGGAACATATACTTCGAGGAGTATCATAGATACCTATGTGCCTACTCAGATTATCAGGAGTGTGAATTTGTAATATTTGGAGTACCCTACGATGGTACAACTACCTATAAACCTGGAGCGAGATTTGGGCCAGATGAGGTTAGAAGGGCATCCTGGGCATTAGAGACTTACAGTCCATATTTAAAGAGAGACTTAACAGAGGTAAAGGTCTCAGACTTAAACAACATTATAATAGAGGGAGACCAAAGGGAAATCCTAAATAGAACCTATAGGGCAACCCGTGAAATTATGGAGGAGGGGAAAAAGGTAGTGATGATAGGAGGAGATCACTCTACTACGTATCCTCTCGTGAGATCTGCAAAAGATGTCTATAAGGATATAGTACTTATCCAATTTGACGCCCACTGTGATCTAAGGGAGGAATACTTAGGAAATAGATATTCCCATGCCTCAGTTATAAGGAGATGTTATGAAATCACAAGGGATATTTATCAATTTGGTATTAGAAGTGGAGATAAGGATGAGTGGGAATTTGCCTGGAGGAATACAAACATATTCACTAGGTTGCCGAGGAAGGAGGATATTGAGGAGATAAAATCCTTAGATAAGTATATCTATATCACCATAGATATAGATGTGTTGGATCCTGCCTATGCTCCTGGAACTGGTACCCCTGAGCCCTGTGGATACTCCACCAAGGAGTTAATAGATGCCCTCTATCTATTTAGAGATCTGAGGGATAAGATAGTAGGTTTCGACGTTGTAGAGGTATCCCCACCCTGTGATGTAAATAGTATTACCTCCATCGCAGCTGCAAAGATAATAAGAGAACTTATACTTACTCTTGGGAGATGAGAATCCTATTGTAATTTATTGATATACTACAAAACTTTATAATAATAAAAAAATATAAAAACAAATGTTCTCCTGAAATGCTTTTGAAGACTATAAAAGTAGGTAAGCCTCCTTAACAGGGTTGTTATTATTAATTCTATAAAAAAATAATTATAAAAATAATAATTAAGATAATAAGGTAAACCTCTTCTCCAATAGGTCTTTTAAAATATCCCTTAACTTTTTTCATACAATATCCTTGAGATCAGTAAAAAGAAAAATTTTTACTATCGTATTATTATAATAATATTAAAACCCTAATTCCCATCAAAAAATCCTGATAAGAATAATAATAATCATAATAAAAAAGTTAATTATAATAAAAATATAAAAAGAAGATATTAAAATCAAAATAAGGGATAATCTCCTAAGATTGTCCTAAGATACTATGGAAGTGGAGCAGATCCTTCTTAACAGGTTGCTATTATTAATTTTATTAAAGATATTATATTTTAATTATAACCTTAGTTCCCACCAAGTAGTGATTAAAAGAACAATGAAAATAATCAATATAAAAAATATCTTAGGATTTTTCTAATCACTTAGATAAGATAGGAGATCTTACTCTGATATCCACTACACTAGAAGGTGTACAGAGGACCATTCCCCTCCAATCTTCTTTTAAAAATGTTATATTTGAGAGATAGAAAGTTCTTATTTTAAACCTTTTTCTTTATTTTTTATTTTTATTTTTATAATTATTTTTATTATTCTTTAAACTATTCTTATGATGGGAACTAGGGTATATTAAAATAATAAAGATTAAAGGTCTTATAAAAGGATAACAGGTTATAAAGGAAGTTAAGTAGTGTAATTAGAGGTGCGTAGGTATATCTTAACGGTGATAAAATTAATTATAATGGTAATGAAGTAAAAAATGGGAATTGTGAGAGGAAGTATATTATAAGAGCTACTTTCAAAAGAATAAATATAATTTTTTTTAGAAAATATGTAATTCGTCTGAGTAGATAGGGAGATTCTCTTCTTATTTTACTACTGTTGATATATTATTTTTTATTAAGGTTTTTATTAATTTACTATTCTTTTAATCACTATTTGGTGGGAATTAGAACCTAATTTAAATTATTACTTTCGAAATTAAGATTTATAAACCCTCCTTGCCAGTAGTGCAGCGAAAGATGCTGCACCGAAACCGTTGTCTATATTTACCACTACCAAACCTGGAACACAGGATGTTAGCATAGAGTACAGTGCAGCTTTACCATCCTTTCCAACTCCATACCCTACTGACGCAGGGACGCCGATTACAGGGATGTCTACTAAACTGGCTACTACAGAGGGTAGGGCTCCCTCCATACCTGCAACCACTACTATACAACATACATCCTCTTCGATAATTCTCTTTAAGGGCTGGAATAGTCTATGGATGCCTGCTATACCTACGTCGTAGAAGTGTATAACTTCACAACCTAAGAACTCTCCTGTAACTCTCACTTCCTCTGCTATGGGAATATCACTTGTACCTGCAGCTAGGAGACCTATTTTTCCATAAATTTTCTGTTTATAACCTCTCTTTTTAAGTACTATAGTACAGGCTTTATAATTTATAATAAATTCGTAGTCCTGTATATTTAAATTTTTAATAATATCTTCCCTTTCCCTCTCAAGTTTTAGAATATGTTCTTTTCTAACCTTTGTTGCAAGTGCTATGCCATTCTTCTCTGCAGATCTCTTTAACGCCAAGATTATATCATTAAAATCTTTATTTTTGGCGTATACTACTTCTGGAATACCTGATCTTAACTCCCTGGAGATGTCTAATTTTATTCTATCTTCAATCTCTTCAATATGATAGATCTTCAAAAGAGTTTCAGCCTCCTCAACTGAGATCCTCTTCTCCGATAGATCTTTTAAAATATCTCTTAACTTTTTTTTCATATTATCCCTTGAAATCTAATAAGAAAAATTTTTATATTGAAATTATATTAATTAAAATAATAAAGATTAAAGGTCTTATAAAAGGATGGCGGATTATAAAGGAAGTTAAGACTGTACTTTGGGATGTATAGATATATACCAACGGTGATAAAATTAATTATAATGGTAATGAAGTAAATTTTATATAACAATTCTAACCAAATAAAATAAAATTAGAGACAATATATTGGAAAATTAGCATGGGAATTGGGATTTTTAGATATTGGAGTTAAGTAATTAAGTAAAAACAATATAATCTAGTTTATAAGGTGTCTTCTATGACAAACTCTATGACAAAACGAGACATGATTTTTATAAATCCCACCATTATAAGATCATTAAATAAAAGTAAGTTGAGAAAGAAAATATTGTTTTTCTTATATAAGATATATCCCCAAGGGGTTTATCTCTCTGAACTGTCAAGATGGGTGAAATCAGATCCAAGTAATGTACTTGGATGTTTAAAGGGAATGGGTACAAGGTACAACGGTCATTACTCTTTAATCGAATTAGGTTTAGTAAAATGTATTGATGAAAATGGTATGAAGATCTATACCATCACCGACTATGGAAGAAACGTCGTAGAGTATTTAAAGGATTATGATCAAATAAGTAAATGGTGAGGGTCATGAATATCGATTTCAATCATGATGTTCAGAGGATATTTGGTAAAAGTAATTACGAGTACCAGTATCAGACAGACGATATAAATAAACTTATCGAATCCATGGACTTTACAATAAGGTATCTAAGTAACGAACTTTTAGTTGCATTCTTTAGACAGGGAATGGATTTTGGAATATATGGAGTAATTAGTAAGTACAGGCCAAAAATAGAGGAGGTAAATGCCCTGTTGGGATATCCCAACAGCGATTTCCTTTACAACTATATTAAAACAGCCATTAGTTTGGAGATAGTGTATCAAAATGATGACGGCACCTTAGAGTTAAACATGGACAAAGAGATAACTATAAGACATCCAGAGTACGATAAATTTATGGAGGATTACTCTATAAACTACGACTATATGACTAAACTCACAAAGTACGCCCTTATAAGATACAACCATCCTAAGATATGGCTGAACTTTATAGAGGATGCAGATATGTGGGATATTATATTAAACACCTCCTATATGAGATCATGTAGGAATGTGGTGGCTAACTACTTAAATTTAGGTAGTGGGGACCATGTATTGGATGTAGGTTGTGGATCTAGATCTCCTGAGTTTTACGTCTCCAAGATATGTCCAAAGGGGAAGTATACAGGTATAGATATATCAAAGAACCTGTTAAAAATAGCTGAAATTAGAACTAAAAGATGGAACTTTGGAAATGTTGTACTGAAACCTATGGATTTCCACGATGCAATAATTAAAAATAAATACGACTACGTTATCTGTACCTATACCTTAAAGTACGTCTCCTCACCTAAGATATTCCTTAAAAAGATGATGGATGCTCTCTGTCCAGGAGGTAAGTTATTCATTGCAGAGGAGTTCTTCACAGATTTAGCTAAGGACGTTAATGTAGAACTCTTTGAATTCTACAATAGGTTGAACAAGTTCTTTAAGAGATATCTCTCAAAACAGGAGATCTTAGACACCTTGGAGATGATGGGATACGATTTCAAATATGAGGTCTTAGGTAGCGGTATGTTGGTTATTGAGAAGGTATAATTTTAAAATTTTTATATGAATTTAGGTTTTTTACCGAGGATCAGGATTCTAACTATTTATATACCGAAGGAAATGTTTCTAAAAAGATTAAATAAGGATTTTATGTTTATAAGTTAGACTTTTGAACTAATATAACTATAAAAAAATAAAACAAATCTCAAAACATTTAGATAGAGAATAACAATACAGAATTGAAAAAATAAAAATAATTTTTTATTTTCTAGACTTACCTTAGTACTGAAGAAGTAAGCGGAGTTTTGTTATTTTCTTCTTAGAAGTTTTTACCTTTTTATTTTAATATTTTTTATTTTTATTTTTTATCCTATAATTTTTAAAATACCTAATATAAAATAAACCTTTAAAAATCTTATAAAAAATTAATAATATTGATAATATAACTAGAATAATAAAAATTGTAAAAGATTAAGAAATAAAGGAAACTTACATCTTTGATAATATCTTATAATAATAACCTTCTATTAAGGGAGAAATTCTTTTTTTGCCAATTATAGTTTAAATTACCTCAGAGCTCATACGGATCATCATAAATCAGTATAGGATTCTCATCATAGGTAGATATAAGTACCTAAATATTTTACAACTCTTCTACTACTTATATCTATCTACTACAGATTTAAAGGCATCCTCAGGAGTTTTTCTCTCAATACCTAAATACTTAGCCACCAGTAGACCGTACCTTATATATTCCTCCTCAACTGGAAGATCTCCCATAAAGACTCCCGGACACTTTTCTAAAAACCAACTGTCGTAGGTTAACACCAACTGACCATCTATCTCCTGGATGGAATAGGGGCGAAGTCTACAGATTAGAGGTCTCACTGGGTATATAGAACATCTATTGCCCTTTAAGAATATACATCTATTTTTTATTCCCTTTAACTCTCCTATAGTGCCGTTGAAGTAATTTACATATTTCTTTACAAATTCTTTGAAGGGAATTTTTAAGTATCCACATATATTTCCAATATCTTTCTTTGTTATGGTAGGAGGATCGCAACATCTTCCACATCTTCTACATGCCCATGAGATATTTTTTGTATCTATTTTAATATCTCCCATGGTTTTCACATGATATTTTTTATAATCTATTTTGTCGGTCTATTGAAAATAAATATAGTTGAAAAAATTGAGATTAAAAGTTTTTTATTTTTAATTCATTGTCCTATTAATTTTTTAAACGCTTATAATAAATCCTAAAACTCTTATAATAGGGTTAATATTATACTAATTAATAACGATTCTAATAACGATTAAAGTAAAAAATTAGTAAAAATTAATAAATAAAGGGAAAAACTTAACATCTTTTATAACACTGTAGTAATAACTTCTTTAAGGGAAGAGTTCCTTTTTAATACTTATTATTAAGTTAAGAACAATTTACACTGTTTTTTATAGAATACCATTTTTTATTTTTCTGATTTTTTAATAATTTTTATAATAAAAATTTAATTTATGATTAAGAAAGATTTCTTAGATAACTATACGTCTTTCAAGTTCCCTATATTTCTTGAGATATTCTTCCCCTAACTTTTCAATATTGTAGTTACTTCTCTCCAAAAGTCTTTTTATATACAGGTATAGATAGGTTATTTCTTCATCCTTCAATACTTCGTAGTATTCCAATAACTTCTTCAATACCGTACTTACAATATTTTCATCTAATAGTACAGATTCACACATTAGGAGTATAATATCTAATGTACTTTTAATAAGGTCCCAAGGTTGCTTCTTTATATCTCCAGAGAATATTGCATTTACTATAAGCGCTACATTGTCCATATTTTGACATATTATATTATGGGGGGATGTTATAGTATGGATGCCTATCATATCCATATACTTAGATAGTATCTCCTCTTTTGAAATTTTCCCTTCTTCGAGCATTTTACGGATCTCTCCACAGAGTCTTTTACAGTGTTCTACTCTATCTTTTATAATCTCTCTTATTGCCCTCAAAATATCTAATTTGAAGTACATTGGTATATCTTCATATAACATATGTAGTAAATGCCTCAACGGTTTCTTATTGCCCCACTCTCCTTTGTAGTACTCTATAATGTTCCTCTCCAACCATCCTTCCTCTACTGATGCTAACTCCTCCAATAATATTATAACCCTCTTAAATAGTAGGTGGTTATTATCTGAGCAGAGGTTATAGAGTATCCTGAATAGATCTTTATTGCCTAGCAACATATTTAACAATCTTTCATTTTCCTGAATTTCGCTTATAAGGTAGTCTATAATTTTAATTTTTACTGTGACTTTATCTTCATTCTCTAATATATCCATGGCTTTATTTAGGAAATCCTCAAGATTAAGATGATCTGGAATTATTAATTTCCCTTCAGTTGGTAGATATTGTATAATAAGATAGATATCTTTCCAATCCATATTCTCTAATTTTTTGTATTTGATCTCCACTATAGACTTTTTTTCCATATACTCTTTTAACTCTAATTCTTCCTTAACGATGGCCTTACTTTCGTCATCTTCTATGTTAGATAGAATTTTCAATGCCATTTCAGCATTTTTTCCACAGATATGCTCATATATTGCTATCTCTTTTACTTTATTTATTAAATTATAACTTATATGGAACTTTTCTTTAATCATTGCCAGTAATCTTTTAAGTTTATAATATCTAACAACAATTATAGGTTCCATTATATTTAAGAATAATTTTTCCTCTAAATAATAGGGAATAGTAGAATGCTTATCTCTTATTTTCTTTATAATCTCATCTGCCTCTTTAAATCCCATATGTTTTAGTAAAATAAGTTCATACAGTATATAGAATATTTCTCTATGGATTTCCATATGAGATATCATATCTAGATACTCCCCTATAGCACTATATTTTTTATTTTTAATAGACCCCCTCAGTTTTAATTTAATGGCCACTGCTATTGCCTTTCTTAATTCCTTATGATCCCAATACTTTCTAAACAACTCTTTTCGCTCCTCTTCGGAAATATTATGATAATTTTTGAAATACTTAATTGAGGGGTATTTTTCAACTATACCGCTTTCCTCTAGTATATTTAAATATGCCTCTCTTAATACCTCATGTCTATCATTTAAATATTTTGTAATCATCTCGTAAGCGACTTCCCTACATATATTTTCATTATCAAAGAGATGGGGAGACTTCTCTAAAACTGTTTTCCAGAATAGTACATACTCCAACCTACCTTGAGAAAACCTATCATCGAATAGGATGAGAGTGTCTATTATTAGATCTTCTGGAATGGAGGTATTTAATTGAGCGACGATTCTTAATATCCAGGCTCCTAAACTTCTAACTATAAAATAATTATCACGTATTAGATATTTTATAGTATCTAAAACGTTAGTACTGTATTCAGGTTTTATATGGAGCAAATTACCTAGATATTTTCCAGAGTAGAACCTATCTAACCATCCTCCTATCCATACAGATCTCCTTACAGAAGTAATTATATCAAGCATCAAGTATCTATAGTCATCAATTCCTAGAGAAGATATTTCTTTTATTGTATCTGTATCAAAGTAAGGGGAACTTTTAGTTGAAGGGCACTTTTTATTTAACTTTAACAGTACACATACTCCGTTGTAGTAACATAGATATCCTTCATTCATGATACTTTCTATATCAACCTTATCAATTATTTCTTCTATTTTTTCTAAGATATACTGAAAACCGCTCCATTTTACAAGATTACATAAAGCCTCAAGAGAAGTTCCTTTGAGAAGATAGTTGCTCTCGGTGGCTAAAACATCCTCTATTATTTTGAAGAACTCATCAATATCCCTTTTACTTAGATGTTGGTAGACATTTTCTACAGTTACGATCTTGGAAAAGAGCAATATTGCAGAGAGCTTAATCATAAAATTGTCGTTCTTTATCTGTTGTAAGACCTCCTCTAGTAGCATCTTACTAAGGTTTTTATTTTCATCTAGTAGTTCCTTAAGGGGCTTGAAATGAGTGTAGAACAGCATTAAAATTATTTTTACGACCGGAGTTTTAAACTGTGTCAAATCGTAAATTAAATCATCTATTTCTTCCTTTGTTAACTGCTTTTTAAAGTACTTATAAAGAATATACTCAACAGTCCCTCTTTTAAATTGTGGTTTTTCTTTTTTATATTCAAGATATACATATACCCTATAAACGTATACAAATTTTGATACTATATGCTCTTTTTCTGTATTTGCAAACTCTTCTAATATCTCAATGGCAAGTAACTGTATAAGTTTATACCTGTGTCCAGTGGCTATGGCTATTATTTCAGGTAGTGTATTTGTAATATATTCGGGGTTTATCGTAGAGATTAGTCCCATACTAAATAGAGCATACATTACTTTAATAGGCTCTGAAGAGTATAACTTCAGTGATAGAGAGAGAACATATCTTGATACTATTTCTATGTCTAAAGATGAGATAATTCTTCTAGCCATTTCCGAGAGTATTGCAATAGGGGTGTTGGCCCAAAGATATAACAGGACAAAGATATCTTCATTTATAATATTATATTCTAATACTATCCTCTTTATAGAGTGGGCTAGATTTATTCTAATAAATCTATTTGTATCTAAGGCCAACTCCATAATATATGGAGTTAATCTGTTAATTTCCTCCTGATCGTTAATATACCCCAATATCCTAGCAGCTTCAGATCGTTTTTTCCAATCTTGTTGATAGTATTCCAAGAACAATTTTGAGAGTTCTTTTGAAGACATCTGTTCATACATATAAATCCCTATATATAGATCAATTTAAGTAACAAATACATAGAACAACAATGTTAAAATGATAAATATAAATTTTTTGTGTAGGTAAATAAGTATAATACTCATTATAAAAATTATTCAAAAATTATATAACATTTGTGGTGATATATTGACAAAAATAATCGCTGTAAGTGGAAAGGGAGGCACTGGAAAAACTATGTTTTCAACCCTTCTTGTAAAGGCACTGTCTAAAAGGAATAAAAATCTACTTGTTATAGATGCAGATCCAGATTCGAACCTGCCAGAAACCCTTGGTGTAGAGGTGGAGAAAACTATAGGTGATATAAGGGAGGAATTGAAGAGGTTGATAGAGGAGAATAAGTTACCTCCAGGGATATCTAAACAGGAGTACCTTATGGGAAAGATATACGAGATAATAGTGGAGACTGATAACTACGATCTATTGGTGATGGGAAGGCCCGAAGGTAGTGGTTGTTATTGTAGTGTAAATAACTGGTTAAGGCAGATAATAGATAACCTATCAACGTCTTACGACTACGTAGTGATAGACACTGAGGCTGGACTGGAACATCTAAGTAGGAGGACTACCCAGAACGTAGATACTATGATAGTAGTGACTGATGCATCGAAAAGGGGACTTGGAACTGCAAAGAGGATAAAGAAGTTGGCAGAGGAGTTAGATATTAAGTTTAAAAATATCTATGTAGTGGCTAACAAGGTAGATGAGAAAAGTGCTGAAATGGTGGAGAAATATGCCAAAGAATTGGGACTTAAGTTAATTGGAAAGTTGCCCTACAGTGAAGAAATTGCTAAGTACGATCTCCTAGGGATACCTCTATTTAACATAGATGAGAATAACGAGGTTTATAGGGAAGTGGAAAAAATAGTAGATAAGTATATTGTATCTTAAAGAGGTTGTTAAAAAAAAAAGATGGTAAAATAATGTCTATATTTTTATTCTATTTTTAATAATAAAATACATTATATTAATAATAATTTATAAAAACAATTATAATAATTTTTATATTTATTTAATTAAATTTCTAGGTTAAATTTTTAAAGTATTAAAAACTAAAAAAATAAGAATTAAATTAGTTTAATTATAATTACAAAAATTTATAAAACAGTAAAAAATAAAGTAAATAAAGGTACCTTAAATACTCTAGAAAATAGAAAAATGAGTCATAACTCTAAAAATAATTAACCCACTGTTAAATATAAAAAACGTATTTATAACTATTTTTTATTATAAATTAATTTTAACTGTTCTTTAACAAAAAAGATTAAAAAATAAAGAATTTATCTAAATTATTCCTTCTTACCGTACTTCTCCAATACCTTCAAGGCATGAGGTAGTATATCTGAGAGAGGTCCAAAGCACATACTGTCTGCTGTACCAGTTAGAGCCTTAGGATCTAATCTCTTCTCCATGTTGTTTATACCTTCTTCTCTCATTAACTCCAGTATAACACTGATAGCCTCATCTGCCATAGTCTGGGCAAAGTCTGCAGGTGCTCCAAGTATCTTTGTAACAGCGTCTCTGTATGCCAACAATACTGCGTAGACTGTAGCGGTAACTGCAGATCCCATATCACATACTGGACTTATAAGGTTTGCAGGTAGTCTGTAGGCGTTACCTCTTGCCATCTTTGCTATGTTGTATAGTTTCTCCAATGCCTCTTCAGAGGCAAATCCTTCTGCCAGGAATACCTGTCCCTTCATCTCAGGTACTGCACCTGGATGGTAAGATATAATATTTAGATCCTCTCTTCCTAAGTCCTTAAATATCTGGGCAAATTTTGGAGTTGATATTGTACAGGCGTGTGTTACTATGGCACCTTCCTTTATTGCATCTGCGAACTTTTTAATTATACCTGGCTGACTCTTACCCTTTGGTAGCCAGGTTATTACAATATCAGCATCACTTACAGCCTCCCTGTCATCGGAGGTTGTTTTCAATCCTACATCCTCTGGATGTACCAGGTGGATACATGCCTTAGGTGGTTTTGGAAGTTCCTTAGCTTTTTCCATTACCTTTTTTCTAATAGCAGGCATTACCTTTTCAGGATCTCCAGATAGGTGTGCCTCTATAACCTCCTGTGGATCGAACTCATCTATTACAACGAGTCCTGGTTCCTCTGAGAAACAAGGATCGGAGAGTACAACCTCATCTACATCTGGGACAAGGTGTAGTAATTCTGCTCCGTAGGTAACAGAGGAGTGGGTTAATGCAATCTCTGGTTTATTTACCTTATTTGCTACCTCTACAGCCCTTGCAAAGTTTGTAATTCCTGAGGCAGCGTGGGTTCTATAACACCCTGCTCCTAATATGGCGATTTTCATACCATCACCTTATTTTTTGTTAATCGTTATTATTATCTATAACGATATATTATAAAAAGTTGTCGTTTTGAAATTATTGAAATACCTATTAACCAACTTAGGATATGATATTTAATAAGTTAATAATGAAAAGTTATTTTTCCTCTATTTATATATTTAAATATACGAATATAATCCTTACAAAAAATGGAGCCAGGGGAGGGATTTGAACCCTCCTAAAGCGGATCTGCAGTCCGCCGCCTCGCCAGACTAGACTACCCTGGCTCAATATCCGTTCTGAGAATATCCACTATGGTAATAATCATATCTAATATATAAACTTTTCGGTTATAAAACATACTAAGAAAGTGAAATAAAAAACAATAAATATGTCTAATTCTAAAATTATTGTAAAAATTATTGAAGAGATAGGTATGACAGAGTATGATTTTAAAATAGAGTACAGTCCAGCCTACTCCCTACTGAAGATAAACCTTAAAGATCAGAGTATAATAGGGGAAACTGGTGCCATGGTTTATATGTCCAAGGGTATCCAGGTGGATACGGATATAAAGGGAGGTTTAATAGGGGCATTAAAGAGGATGGTGGTGGGGGAGAATCTCTTTTTAAATAAATTCTATGGAACTGGTACCTTGGCCTTGGCTCCAAAATATGTAGGGGATATTACCCACTACAGGTTAGATGGGACTCTCTACGTCCAAAGTGGTGCCTATTTAGCATCTTCACCAGATGTAGAGATAGATACTAAACTTGGCGACTTAAAGATGATATTTGGTGGAATGGGACTTTTTCTGATGAAACTTGAAGGTAAGGGGGATGTATTCCTCTCCTCCTTTGGAGCCCTTGAAACTATCGAGTTAGAAGATGAGGAGGTTATAGTGGATAACGGAAACCTTGTAGGATTTACAGAAGGTCTTGAGTACTCCTTAAAGAAAATAGGAGGAGGTTTAAAAACTACAATCTTCAGTGGGGAGGGTAGAGTGTATGAGTTTAGAGGTACAGGTAAGATATTCATCCAAACTAGAAATATTTTAGAATTTGGAGAGTTCCTATCTGAGTATATTGTTAGGAAGGATCGTTAACAACCTTCATTAAATAACTTCTAGCAAAACAGTAATTACATTTAACTTTAAATAGTTTAATACCTTCCCCACTGTTGATATTCCCCCCATAGAAACAGCCTTCTAAGGTGGGACAGGGATATATATCCCCTATCTCGTTGACGAAGAGGAGATCTCCACTGTTTAAATAGCAGTACTTATCCTGGGAGTTTCTCCTTAAATTCTTTATATATATGGGAAGATCTTTCATCTCCTCTAGTATCTTTCTAAATTCTCCCTCCATTGGCATCAGGGAGAGATGTTCCCTTTTCTTAGGTTTCAATAGGTCGAAACTTATACTTCTTACCCCTATGGAGATAAGGTAATAGACAAGATCCAGTAGATGTGGAAGGTTTTTACTAGTTACTACAGTTGTAATTCCAAAGGGCACGTTCTTCTTCCTTAGTAGGTATATACCTTTTAAGGTATCCAAGGTAGAGGGTTTTCCATTTTTATAGGGCCTTAAAGTAGCATCTCTGGGATCTATGGTGTCTAAACTTACACCTACTTTTATATCCAACTCTTTGATCCTCTCGATAGTTCCTTCCTTCAGTAAAGTGCCGTTAGTCTGAATAGCGTAGGAAATATTTTTATCTGGATATTGATCATTGCAATAATCTACAACCTTCTCAATTAATTTAAAGTTCAAGAGAGGTTCCCCTCCAGTAAATTGGATCTTTAATCTATCATCACTCTTTAAAATGTAGTCTATGGCGTTCTTAGCAGTTTTAAATTCCATATCTTTTTTACTTGAGTTGTTTTCCCTATAACAGTATATACACCTTAGATTACAGTTGTTGGTTATCTTCAGTATTAAAAACTTCATTTTATCACAGAGAAGATGTCGAGGAACCTGTTATTTTACTTTTATTTATTTTTAATTTTTTAATAAAAATAATAAAAAATATAAAAATAATTTTTCTTAAAATTTTAAAAATAAAATGTATTTGCACTGTCAAGAGGATTTTTAATGAGAATTAAAGAAAATACTCTATAAAAAATTAAAAGAATCTATCCAATATATCTTAGATCCTCCTCTCTCTGTCTCTTGTCCTTCTCCCTAACCATGAAATGGCTCTGCTCTAACTGTTTCTCAAATCTCTTGATCCTCTCTAAGAAGGCCTCCATCTCTCTAGCCCTCTTCTCCAACTCTCCCATATCTATCTCGATGTTAAGAACCTTGGAGAGTACCTCAAGTACCTTCCTTGCAGATTTTGGATCTATGAGATAACCAGGTGTCTCTCCCATAAGACAGGCTCCTTCGATACCCATTAACTTTGAGAATGTAAGCATCAAACCTGCAGCACCTACTATACCTCCTCCATCTGCCCTAAATAGTGCACCATGTTCCTTTATCCTATCTGCAAGTTCCTTTGAAGTTGCTGCAACGTAGACCAATGGATCCTCTTTTATACGCCCTATACCAAATCCACCAAGAGTATAGGTTATCCTTGCACCATATTTAATTCCGATCTCAACTAACCTCTTAGAGAGTTGATACTGTCCTATAGGAGATAGGGCCTGAGTATTCCCAGTAACTACCACCATTGGAATAGGTTCCTTTATAATATAGATCTCATTGTTCATACTTTCTATTGTACCGTCCTCATTTACCAGTACCTGAGGAGGGAAGTCATTACAGTATATCTCCATAATCTTCTCTCCCTGGAACTCCTGTATAAGGTGTTCCGCCGCTATCCTACCAACATGCCCTATCCCTGGAAGTCCCTCTATAAGTACAGCATCTTTTAGAGGTTCAACCTTCTTTATTATCCTCTCTATAATCTCTACCATAATTACACCTTAATTTTTTTAAATAATATAATTATTATTTTATCATTATTATTTTTTATTATTATACCTTAGTTCCATCAAAGTAGTAATTAAAAGAATAGTAAAGAATAATAATTATAATAAAAATCCCAATAAATCAATTAGTAAAAATGAACTACATTTCAGGATCTTTTCTGAACACTAAGATAAAGAGAGAAATTCTGTTATAATATAAGATATCAACAGTTGTAGTTAGGAGATGTTCAGAGAATATTCTTTCCTCCAATGTTCAGGATTAAATATATCTTTATTTTTTAATAAATTTTTTAATAATTATTATTCTTATTATCATCATTATTTATTTTAAACTATTACTTGATGGACTTATTATTTATATCACTACATCCCTATCTCTACTTTCATATAACTTTAACAACTTGGCACAGATCTCCATATCTTTATCACTGATCTTCACATCCTCATGACTCCTCTTAAGTATATAGGGATATCCTCCTACAGATATATCCCTTAGATTTATAAAGAACTCCTCATCTAGTTTTTTAAGGGATGTGATATTTAGAACACCTCCTCTACTATCCAACCTTACAAACTGATAGTACAACTCATCTATATCAAGATTGAACCTCTTTAAGTAGTGTATGTTGTAGTATATGTTGTAATCCACCTCATTTTTATCTGCCAGATTGACAGGTTTAGAGTATCCAGTACCTTCAACACTTGAAAAAATACCCATATCTGGGATGGTTTTAATGATAGATGTACCATTGTTATTGTACTTTTTGAAGTATATACTCATCTTAGAGGTTTTTGACACTCCTACAAACTTATCCCAGTAGTTTTTAACTATCTCCCTCAGTAGCACTATATACTCAACCTGTTCCAATATAATCCTAAGTTTCTCATCTTCAGCATCTTTAACAGTTGTTGTAACAGGTGTTAATTTATTACTGTCTAAATCCTGATAGATCTCCTCTTTTATATCCCTTTTATAGTCCTTATAGTACTCTTCTATTATCCTGTAGTCTTCTCTTACCTCTCCATTAACCCTACCACCGTATGTATGGCTCTGTATAATGAGGGAGTAGAGGGAGCCGTCAAATAGATAGCAATCTATATCCCTGTTTTTAAGGTTCCAGAGTGCAGTTTTCAACTCCATATTGATCATGTATAGTTTAAGTCTATACTCCACATATTTGTAGGGAATAACAATTCCAGGTTCCCAGAAGGAGATAGAGTCCTCTAATCCCTCTCCTACCTTGTTAGTGTAGGAGACAGATCCCACTAAGTAGAGACATAAATCAATATAGTCTATCCTGTTGAAACTACCGTCTCCCCCTCCAAATGTATAATTCTGTCCGCTACCTTCGAAGTTGCAGTTTATCCAACAGTCATTTATTACCTGTTTTTTATAATCGATCTCCCTCTTTATCCTCTCTATCAACTTGGAAATTTCCTCCTTTTTACTGAGGATGTAAAAATACTTCAAAGAAGACACCTTATTAATTTATTAAAAAATCTAAATAAATCCTAGATACCAATCTTTTAATATTTTTATATATAGTTTTTATAATAGTTATATATAAATCTAATCTTTAAATAGATAGGTTAAATGGTGATAATATGAAGGATGGAGAAAATGAGATGGATATTATAAAGATAGCCGCAAATGAGATGTTGAAAGGTTCTAAAATGCTGGGAGAACATTGTAAATTTTGTGGTTTTCCTCTATTTCAGGATAGAAAAGGAAATAAGTACTGTGTACGTTGTAGGACATTGAAGAAAAGGGAGGAGAAAAACAAAAGGGACAAGATAGAGATCTGTAGAGAAGATAAAAGAGATATGGCACCTCCATACAGTCAAAATACTTACATAAAAATAATAGATAAAAAGATAGATTATTTATTTAAAAGATTAGAGGAGGAGTGTGACGTCGCCAGAATTATGGAGATCACCGAAGTCATTAAAGCACTTATTAAGTTAAAGTCCAAATTAGAATAGAGGTAGTACACTCCCCACAGGAGGAGCAAAGGTAGGTATCTTAAGGGATTTCCATATAGTCATAGCCAGAGATAGTGATTGATACCTCTCTCCATGTACTACAAATACCTTATTTGGAGTAGGTATCTTTTTCAGATACCTTATAAGGGAGTTGTAGTCACCATGTGCAGAGAACTCTATCTTAACCACCTCTCCCCTAACAGGTATCTCATTTTTGAAAGGCTTAATCGTTTTTGCCCCCTCCTCCAAGGCCCTCCCTAAGGTGTCCTCTGCCTGATACCCTGTTAGGATAAGTTTATTCTGAGGGTACTTCAGGAGTTTTAAGTACTGGAGTACTGGGCCCCCTTGGAGCATCCCAGAGGTGGATATTATAATACATGGACCTTCATTGAAAACATCACTGTCAGCCTTCTTTACGTATCCAAAGGGATTCTGTCCACACTCTAACATCCTCCTTATCTTTGGATTCAACCACTGGGAATAACTTAGATAAACTCCTGTAGTATGGATAATAGAGCCATCTACATATACAGGTACCTCCTCTAAGACTCCACTGTTCATATAGTGATATATAACTGCTATTATCTCCTGGGCTCTGCCTACTGCAAATACAGGTATTATTACTTTACCTTTCTTCTCTATAGTACTTGAGATCTCCTCTATAAGTTGTCTCTCCAAAGCCTTCCTAGCAGGTTTTATATCTAAAGGTGAGCCGTAGGTGGATTCTATTATAAGAGTATCTATCTCCTCTATATCTGTATCTGCAGGTTTCAACGTCCTAGTTTCTCTCTCATTTATATCTCCAGTATAGAGTAATTTCTTCCCCTCTATATCTAAGTATATAGAGGAACTTCCAAGGATATGGCCAGCGTCGTACATCTCCATTGTGATATCTTCAGTTATCCTCTTTTTCTCCTTGTAATTTACAGTTTCTATAACATCTAAGGCTCTCTTTATCTCCTTCTCACCGTAAATTTTCGAGAGTTTTGAAACATCCTTCCAGAGTATATACATGAGATCTGCAGAGGGTGTTGTACAGTATACCTTTCTGAAGTTGAAACAGGGTATAGCCCCAGAGTGGTCTAGGTGGGCATGGGATACTAATACAGCGTCTATATCTTTGGTGTCTATATTTGGTACTGCATTCTTGTTTGGATCCATACCACAATCTAAGAGTATCTTAGATTTTTTCGTATCTATCTCCATACAGGACATTCCTATTTGATGACATCCTCCGTGAAATCTAATTATCGGCATATTTTCACGTTTTTTGATTTGTAAAAGTATATATAGTAGTTCTCACAACTATTAAAATGGAGGTTCTTTATAGATTGTAGGTGTGCAAGGTTTTAAAGGCTATCAGATTGGAGGTAGTAATCTATTTTTAATCTTTTATACTTTCCTTAAAAATTTATTTTACTTTTAATTAAAATTGATTTTATAAAAATTGTAATTAAAAAAGCAAAAATAATACATTAAAAATTATCTATAAAAAAGGATCAGTAGAAAATTTCATTTATATTTTCCTAGTACTATTATAAAGGTTAGTTTTTATTATATTTATTAGAGAAAATACCCTTTTATAATATATCTTTTCCTCTTACCAACTTCTATCTTATCAGTTTTCAAATTTAGTCCTAAATTAACTATCTCTTCTTCTATTATCTTCCTCCTTTCCTTAGGTTTATGGGGCATCATCAACCCTATAATTCCCCCTCTTCTTAAATACTTTATGCCCTCTCTGAGGATCCTTAAGGAGAACTCCTCTCCGTATTTTCCTCCACCGATTAACTCCACCTCTCTGGCGTAGGCTCCTCCAAAACTCCTCTTAGATGGTACAGAATGAGGAGAATAGAATGGAGGATAGGATAGAATTATATCGAACTTTTTACCCTCAATTTCAGGTATCCCCTCAACGATCTTGCCCTTGGAGTCTATTATCCTTACTCTATTTTCTAAGTTGTTCCTTATAACGTTATCCCAGGCTAACTTTATATACTCTTTTACAACCTCTGTGGCGTAGACGTTACACCTGTAGTACTTTGCAATCATTATGGCGAGGATACCTGAACCTGTCCCGATCTCCAGTACATCTTTTATATCTCTACTGTTTTCCTCTTTAAAACTCTCACATAGGTTTTTTATAAAGAGATATCTACTGACAGGTGTTGGTATTAGGGCGTCCCTGTGGAAATCCATATCTATGTTAAATACATGTTTCAGTACAGTTTTGTTGTAGAGATAGAGGGATTCCTTACTTTTAAAATCTATCCTTATTTTTCCATTTTTGTAGTATGTGTATTTTTTTAGTTCAGGATTTAACTTTAAGGCGTCCTCTATTTTTAGTCCTAACTTCATAGGGATCCCATAATTATTAAAAATATTTTTAAGTCTAAATAACAATTATTATTATATATTATATTTTAATAATGATAGGTGATACCTTGCAGTTTGTCCACATAGCAGACAACCACCTTGGGTATAGACAGTACAACTTAGACGAAAGAGAAAAAGATATATACAGAGCATTTAAGGAGTGCATCGATAAGATAATTGAGATAAAGCCAGACTTTGTTGTACACAGTGGAGATCTATTTGAACACCCTGAGCCTTCAGTTAATGCCCTCTATACAGCGATAGAAGGTTTTAAGAAATTAATGGAACATAACATACCTATCTATATAATCCATGGAAACCATGACAAACCTAGGAGGGATTTCAAGAAATCTCCCTTTACAATACTCAAAAAAGTTTTAGGTGATCGTTTTAAGACATTCTTTCGAAAGAAGTGTCATATATTTGAAAAAGAGGGTAGGGAGGTATTTATAGGAGGCAATGATTTCACTTCGAGAAGTAATGTATCCACTCTTCATGAAACCTACAAGATGATAGAGGTGGACTCCAAGAACTACAAAGACAGGATACTCCTTTTCCATCAAAGTCTATACTCCTATTCTAATCTTCCAACCTATGAAATACAGTTGGATGATCTTCCCCAGGGATTTAAATATTACGCTGGAGGGCATATCCACCAGAGGATATTGAGAAATGTGGGGGATGGAATCCTAGCCTACAGTGGCTCCACAGAGATATATACTTACGACGAATACGAGGATTACGAGAAAAATGGAAAGGGGTTCTACCTAGTAGATATCAGTAGAGAGGACTGTGATGTAGATAGGATAGATATAAAATGTAGGGATTTTGTAGTGGAGAAGGGCATAACAGATGAAGAGTCTTTTAAGAGATTCCTTGAAAAGTTAAAATCTAAGAACGAACCTGTAGTTATCTGCTCCGTTCTTAGGGATCTATCTGAGAGGTTGGAAAGGGCACTGAAAAGTAAAAAAACTCTCTACAATAGGATAACATACTTAGATGGAATATCTGAGGAGGAGATATTGGACATTGCCCATATGGACATTGAGGAAGTATTTAGGGAATTTTTGAAGAGTAGGAATTACGATGTAAATTTTGTATATGGAATATACGACGAAGTGATAAGAGGAAGAGATCTATACAAGTACTTAGAGGATTACTTTAGATGCTTTTAAATGATAGGCAACGCTAACTCCTATATTTTCCTCTCCTTTAGAGATAAGTGGATACTCCATAAGATCCTCTGCCACTATGGTATCTACACCTTTCTCTTCTCTAAATGTCTCAACCTCCCTTAGATAGTTCTCTGTCTCCTCGTCATATCTTGCAGAGAGGTGAGTTAGTATAAGTTTTTCCACCTTTGCAATACTACCTATATTTATGGCGTCCTCTACTGTAGAGTGCATAGTTTCAATGGCATGGTCCTCTTTAGTACTGTCAAATGTAGCCTCGTGGATCAGTATTCTGCAGTCTAAAGACCTTATAAACTCTCCAAAGCCCTTGACTGGCAGAGTATCTCCACTGTATGCCACAGATATTCCTCTCTTTGGTGGAAGGAGGACATCTTCAGGATATATCTTTTTCCCATCCTTGGATATCACTGGATAACCCTCCTTCAACCTCCTCAGGTCTGGCCCCATCTTCACTCCCAACTCAATAGCCCTCTTTATGTCCAACTGTGGTTTTTTCTTCTCTTTGAATATATAACCTAATGTAGGTACTGAGTGTCTCATGGGATAGGAGTATACCTGATACTTTTCCCCATCTATGACACACTGAGGGCTATCAGTAGGGATCTCATGAATATGTATATCAAAGGTTGTATGGAAACCTAACTTCATCATACATCTCATTACTTCCTCAGTTTCAGGAGGTCCATATATATGGATAGGGGTTTTCCTCTTACCTAGTCCCATAGATTGCAGGAGACCTGATATCCCCAGTATGTGGTCCCCATGGAGGTGTGAGATGAATATATGTTTTATCTTCATAGGGGAGACATCTGTATGAACCATCTGTCTCTGAGTGCCCTCTCCACAGTCGAAGAGGAGCACATCTCCGTTGTATTTAAGTGCTATTGAGGGCTGGTTTCTCTTCTTTGTAGGTATAGAAGAACCTGTTCCTAAGAATACTATTTTCATAGTATCTCCTTTATCCTTTATTTTTTAATATATTCTTCTATATACTCCTCCAAATCCCTATTGTCGATATCATCTATCCACTTTCTAACCTCATCACGCCACTTCTCTATAGTTTCTAATACTTTGGACCTCACCTCACTGAAAGGAATTGCCTCGTATCTATAGAAATAACCTCCCTTTCTAAGATTTATCTGCTTCCTCCTTACAAGACCTGCCCTTATTAGATTCTGCATAGATCTCTGGATTGTACTCCTGTCCCTATTTAACAACTCTGCAATAGTACTCACTTTGGAAGGCCCATTCTTTAAGAGTGTAAGATACACCGCAACATCCAAGGGTTTTATGTCAAATATACAACACATTATATTTTCTAAGGATAGAGTAGGTGATTTGGAGATAGGTTTTTTCATTAAATCACCACTATAATTTTTGTGATGTAATAATATAAATACATTAAGTATTCACTTTTGTTCCCAAAATAAGAATAAACCTCTTTATTGGTATAATTCTAAAAATAACAATTATGGGCTAAAGTAATATAAATATATTTAATAATATCGATAATTTATCTATATTTAATTTATCCATTTTTCTAATATGAAGAAATTCCTATTGGTAAATCTATACTTTATACTACAGTCCTAGGATATTTTGAGCATTAGAAAAGATAAACTTCAGGATCATGATTAAAAAAGAGTATTTTTAGAAGACTCTCATTTTCTGATTTTACATCGAGGTGAATAATAATCTGTTATAATAAACAAACTGTTCATACTAGACAAGACTATTAAAAGTTCCAATAATACAGAGTATACTTATAAAAATAAATTAAATAATATAAAAATTATCATCAAAAATAAAAAGAAAGAAGTCTTCTTAATCTCTATGAAATAATAGTACTGAAATATAAGTAGAATCTTGTTTAATAAGACAGTAAGTATCTGAAATTTCCTGTAGGAGAGAAAATATAGATTTTTGCTTTATTATTATTAATTACAAAAATGTTATATATCTAAGTAAAATAAGTGTACAACTTTTTCAAAAAATACAAAAGGTGATTATTTATGGATGAAGAAACTACTATGAAGTGTGGTTTAGAGATACACGTTCAGGTGGAGACTAGATCCAAACTGTTTTGTAGGTGTCCAACTAACTACAACGAGGTGCCTCCAAATACTAACGTATGTCCTGTATGTTATGGACTTCCTGGGGCAAGACCTATGCCTCCAAATAAAAAGGCTATAGACATCGCCATCATGGTAGCAAAGATGCTAAACTGTGAGATAGTACTCAATAAGGACATCTACTTCCAGAGGAAACACTACGACTACCCAGATCTACCAAGTGGATATCAGAGGACAACTGTCCCAATCGGTGTAAATGGGAGGTTCTTAAATGTTGGAATAGCAGAGGTACACTTGGAGGAGGATCCTGGGCAGTACAAACCTGATTTAGGTCTCGTAGATTTCAACAGAAGTGGAATCCCGTTAATTGAGATCGTCACTGAACCAGATATAAGATCTCCCGAGGAGGCTAGAGAGTTTCTAAAACAGTTGATGAGGTTGTTTAGATACATCGGGCACCTCAGGGGAGAAGGTACCATGAGGGCAGATGTGAATATCTCTGTTAATTACAAGGGTATTCAAGGGAACAGGGTTGAAGTTAAGAATATCAACTCTATCAAGGGGGTTTACAAGGTTCTAAAGTACGAGTTCATAAGGCAGAAAAATATTCTGAAGAGAGGGGGAGAGGTTAAGAGGGAGACGAGGGCGTTTATGGAATCCCAGATGATCACGAGATCTATGAGAACAAAGGAAACTGCAGAGGACTACAGGTATATACCAGATCCAGACATCCAACCTGTTGTAATAGACGAGGGATGGGTTAAAGAGGTAGAATCCCAGATGCCAGAGACGCCTCTTGAGAAGGAGAAGAGGTTTATAAGGGAGTATGGATTAAAGGAGGAGGATGCTAAGGTTTTAGTCTCTGATTTAGCCCTTGCAGAAGTTTTTGAGAAGGTTGTTCATGATTTAGGATTGAATGAGAGAAATGTAAACCTTGCAGTAACCTGGATAAGAAACGAGTTAAAGAGAGTTTTGGCCTACAACAAGATAGACTTCTTAGAAAGTAATCTAAAACCTGAACATCTGACGGAACTTATAAGACTTATCATTGACAATACAATAAGTCAGAAGATCGGTAAAAAGGTTATCGAGATAATGGTGGAACATAGGGGGAAGAAGTCTCCAAGGGAGATCGTAGAGGAGATGGGATTAACTGTAATTACCGAGGACGATGTACTTGTAAATGCCTGTGAGGAGGCGATCAAAAACAATCCCAAGGCTGTTAAGGATTACTTAGATGGAAACAAAGAGGCACTTCACTTCCTCATGGGCCAGGTGATGAAATTAACAAGGGGAAGGGCAGAACCTAAGAAGGTTGTTAAGATACTGAAGGAGAAGTTGGATGCTATGACTTAAGACTCTTTATTTTTTAAATAAACCCTACTTCCCATCAAAAGGATAGTTTAAAGAATAATAAGGATAATTATAAAAAATAATAGATTAATAAAAATAAAAAATAAAGAATAATATTTAAAAAACAGAAAACTCTTATCATCCTAGATACAAAATTTTAAAAAGAAGATTGAAGAAGAATGATCCTCTGGATACCTTCCTAATATATAGCGGATATCAGAATAAGATCTCCTATCTTACCTAAGTGATCAAAAAGATCCTAAGGATATCTAATAGTTTTTATATTGAACCCTAATTCTCATTAAAAATTCTAATAAAAATAACTATAATCATAAAAAAATAAAAGTATAAAAAGAAGGTATTAAAATCAAAATAAAAGATAATTTCCTGGGACGCTCTAAGATACTATAGAAGTGGAGCAGGTCCTTCCTCACAGGTTGCTATTATATATTTTATAATAATATTTTATTATAAGGTATCATATTTCAATATTTTTCCAGTCTTTTTTTTATTATTCTTATTTTTTATTATTCAAATTATTACTTTGATGGAAATTAAGGTTTTTATATTGATTATTTTCATCATGATTTTTAATTATAATATTATCTTTTTATTATCTTTAATCACTACTTAGTGGGAACTAAAGTTTTTTAAATAAATTTATAAATTTATAATAATTATTAAATTAAAAAGAATAATTAAATTAAAAAAATAAAAAAATATTAAACTATTAACCTAATAAAGGGTTATAACAGGTGGAAAAGTAAAAAAGGAAGAATTCACTCCATCCCTATAGAATTCTATCTGATTTTTCAATAACTATCTCTTTTTTAATATTTTTATTTTTACAGTAATTATTACAATTATTATTATCTTCTTTGATAGAGATATTAGGATTTATAAAATATTAATTTTCACTTAGAACGGTGAATAATTTGAAGAAAGAGTACAATCCCAAGGAGACTGTAATTATACTGTGGTTAGTATCCTTTATAACCATGATCGGGATAGGTTTAATTGCACCACTGATGTCAAAGTACGCCCAACTACTTGGGGCATCAAACTTCGAGATCGGCATCATCTTTGGTTCATTTGCCCTTGCAAGGACTATTGCACAGATACCTGTAGGATACCTCTCAGATAAGTACGGTAAGAAGATATTTCTCTTGATAGGTACCTTCTTCTATGGTTTCTTTACTATACTCTATCCCTTTGCAAATTCTGTGGTACATCTAATGGTGTTAAGGATACTCAACGGTATTTCCTCATCCTTTATAAATCCAGTGGCTGGAGCCTACGTTGCCACAGTTGCACCTAAGGGTAAACTTGGAGAGTATATGGGATTGTTTAACTCTGCACTACCTTTAGGTTTCTCTCTGGGACCTCTCATAGGGGGTGTAATTGCAAAGTGGTATGGAATAGAGGCACCTTTCTACTTCTGTGGTGCTTTAAGTTTTGTATCTTTCCTTGTATGCCTCTTTAAGTTGAAAAATATAAAGATAAATAGAGATGGAAGTTTTACATACGTCTCAAAACTCATTGTAAAATACGAGGGTTCTGTTAAAAGAGGATTTTTTTCTACGAAGTTTTTAAGGGATAGGTGTTTTTTCTCTGCCTATATTATAAATCTGATATACTACATTGTAAATACAGGTATTATAGCTTATTTGGCAGTATATGCTAGTGATTATATAGGGTTGGATCAGGTTGGGATCTTAATAGCCTCTACAAACTTAACTATGGGCGCTCTCCAGAGGAAGTTTGGGGAGATATACGATAGGGGAGGTACATATGGTACTTTACTGGTGTGTGGAGGACTTCTCCTAAGTGCTTTAGGGTTCTATCTACTTTCCATATTTTCCTCATTTTTCACAACCCTTTCCCCGATTCTCAAGATATTTTCCGCCTTAGAACTGGTGGCAATCGGTGGAGCCATGTACCTTCCCGCTGTAAATTCCTTAGCCATGAAAGGGGTAAGTATGGAGGATAAGGGAATGGCCATGGGGCTCTTTAGCACAAGTTTAAATATTGGAATGTTCTTAGGTGCTGTAGTGTTGGGATACCTTGCAGATCTCTTTGGATTATCAAATATGTATAAGATATCCTCCATTATTTTAACTGTTGTAGGTGTGTTCGCTTACTTTTACATTAGAGGAGAGTGAAAATATGAAGATCATAGAGGAGATGATTCCAATAGTGGAGAGGTTGAAAAGGGAGGGATACATAAAGAGTGAGAAAGTTATCCAGGCCCTCTTAAAGGTTCCAAGGGAGGAGTTCCTACCGGAGGAGTTGAAGGAATACGCCTATGTGGATACTCCTCTAAGTATTGGATACGGCCAGACTATATCTGCTATACACATGGTAGGTATGATGTGTGAGGCATTAGATCTAAAGGAGGGACAGAAGGTTTTAGAGGTGGGCACAGGTTCAGGATACCATGCTGCTGTAGTGTCTGAGATCGTTGGAAAGGATGGGTTGGTGGTAACCATAGAGAGGATTCCAGAGTTGGCAGAGAGGGCTAAGAGGGTACTTAAGAGGTTAGGTTATGACAACGTGATAGTTGTATGTGGAGATGGTACCTTGGGATATCCACCTCTCGCTCCCTACGATAGGATTTATATCACTGCAGGGGGACCGAAGATACCTAAGCCTTTAATTGATCAGTTGAAGGATGGAGGAAAGTTGGTGGCACCGGTAGGTAGTAGAGGAGTTCAGGAGTTAATACTCCTGGAAAAAAGAGGAGGTAAAATATTTGAAAAAAAGTTATGTGAGGTTGCATTTGTCCCGCTTATTGGAGAGGAAGGATGGAGGGAGTATTAAAATAGTGATTAGAAGAAGAATAATAAAAATAATGTTAAAAAAATAATAATAAAACCCTAGTTCCCATCAAAGTTGATAATTAAAAAATGAAAAATTATAATGACTAAAAAAGAAAATTAAAAAGGAACCTTGCTTGTTTATCCAATGTCCAATATAGGAAGAAAAAATTATTTTACTTTTATACCTCTATCAGAATTTTATTCATTTTATTCCTCTTAAAACTTTTATTATTATAATAATTATTATTATATTTTTTAATCACAATCTTGATGGGAACTGGGGTAATAATAAATTAAATCAACTTCTGAACACTATATTGAGATAGATGAGATATTCTAAATAATAGTAAGAAAAAAGTAAAATAAGTTCTCATTCTCCTAAACTACACTAGACACTGGAGAAACAGATGAGATTTCCTTATTTATAGTAATTATTAATTTATTATAAAAAAGATGAGATATCCTATATTGCCCTTTTTAGTTTTTTATTCTTTTATTTTTAATAATTTTTATTATTATTTTATTAATTATTTTTTTTTAATTACCACTTTGATAGAAACTAAATTAATTATTCTTTAAAAAATAGAGAAAAATCTTTATCCTAAATGAGGATTACTAGCTACAGATATGTACAGCTGTCCCTTAGGTTTGTTATTTACGTAATCCCCTGTAAATAGGTGATAAACCCCCTCTATCTTAGTGCCTTCATCCTTCTTCTTTATCTTAATAACTGGATTCTCAACTATGCCCTCGTATTTAAAGGATGGCAGTACCTCAGAAACCTTACCATTTACAACTATGGCCCCTTTTATCATTTCGGCACCTAACCTACCAGGGACGTCTCCATCTATCCTAATGATCCCTCCCTTTGCATGGATGCCTACAAAGTACCCAACATTTCCCTTTATATGTATCATACCTCCCACTATATGCTCTCCTATCTCATGGCCGGCGTTTCCCTCTACCACTATAAGACCTCCAGACATTCCCTTATATCCACCTCTATAGGCAGAACCTATATAATTCCCTGCATTACCCTTTATTATCAACTCTCCCCCTTTCATCCCCTGTCCTGCCCAGTTATCTGCATTTCCATTTACAACTATCCTGCCCCCTTTCATCTCCGCACCAACGTGCATACCTACATCTCCTTCTATGACGATCTCCCCGGTAGTCATACCCTCTCCAACTCTCTTTAACTTAATGGAGGAGTTCTTTATTGTCATCTTTGGTATATCGCTCTCTATTACCTTAACGTCGAATATTTCTCCTACCTTTACAGTTGTCCTTCCCTGAGGCACTTCTATATTCTTAATCTCCTCTACGTCCATATCCTGCATCTTTTCAGGGAGTAGTGCATCTAACTCTACTGGGACTGTAATATCCTCCCTAAGTGTAAGTATAATCTCCATTATTCTCACCTATTATACTTAATTAATATAAATATAAAAATAATTAATTAACTAATTTCGGAGTTGTCTATCTGGATAACCTTCCAGTTGTTTGCCAAATACTCTGGAACTTTGTAGTTCTCCATCTGTACTGTGTAGTCCTTCTTAAATACCTCCTCTAAGTCCTTCATCAACTCCTTCTCTAAGGTTTCATCTATTTTCACATCTACGTATAGGGTATCTCCAAATACCTCCTTAACTATATTTCCATCCTTAACAACTATCTCTCCATTCTTGAAGGTGTATTTAGCGTATCTAAATGCCCTCTCTATAACCTTTGGATCCTTCTCCTCAGGTCCTATGTCATAGATGGCAATATCTGCTATGGCTCCAACTCCTAAGTGTCCCCTCTCTAAACTAAGCCCCAATACCTTTGCCTGATTTGCCCTGGTTATCTGTGCAATCTCGTACATGGTGTATTCCTTATCGTTGTCTCCAACTGAGGATCTAGTTCTCGCCCACTTATGGACCTTCTCATTTAACCAGTAGTCCCTGTACTTCTTACTCATCAGCCAGGCTATTATCCTTGAGAACCTTGTAAATGGCCCCCCATTTGGATGGTCTGTAGCCAGTAATACCTTACTTGGATCTGTGTTGAGGAATATATCTAAACCAATTGCCCACTGTACAGAGTATACAGGTCCCTTTGGAGAGTAGTAGAATGGTACAACTCCAGATCCTGTCTCCAATTCAACATCACAGTTTGCCCACTTGTTACCTGTTGACATATGGAGGTCGTACTCCATAGGTCCGTCCGCAGTCATGGTTGTCGTCTCATCTAAGGTGATCTGACCTACATCTACAACTACATGATCTACCTTGTTGACATACTCTGCAATTTCAACCCCCTTACTTACGAAGTCCTTCCAGGATGTTCCTCCGTAGGAGTGGAATTGGACGTGGGCGTTGTAGTATGTAGTCTCCCTCTCTCCATACTTAGGTTTAGGTTCTATATCCTTAACACAGTCCATGGTTTCTATAGTTGTTTTCCAGTTCCCAGGATGTCCTAAGTCGTTTGGATGGACGTGGATGGAGTGAGGTAGCCCTAACATCTCGTTTACTATCCCTAACCCCCTTACTATCTCCCTTCCAGTTATACCGAAGTACGGTGTAGGATCGTCGAGACCATGGACGTTCCTTCCCCATCCCCAGGCTTCAGTTCCACCTGGGTTTACAATCTTTATGGCAAACCCCCTTACAGTCTTTAAAACCCAGGCTACATAGGCTGCACATAGTTCATAGTCCTTCTCCTTAAGATACCTCATAACCATCCAGTTGTTACCAAATAGTGTTAACGCCCCTTTGTCTATCTGGGGGGTATCTACAAATTCATCGTGGACGTGCTTTGCCTTCAGTGGTGGCATAGCTGCCTCTATTGCAGTAGTGTACCCCATCTCACAGTACTCGTACCCTGTTTTATAAGTTGTAGGGATGGAGAATCCAGTACCTGGTTTTAATCCCCTCTTCAAGTAAAGATCCTTATAACTGTCCTCTGGTCTCATCAACCTTCCAGTGTTTACCTTAGGTCCTGCAATATGGGTATGGGAATCTATACCTCCAGGCATTACTACACATCCACTGGCGTCTATTACCTTGGCGTCCTCAGAAACAGACTCTACAATTACTCCATCCTTTATACAGATATCCATCTGTTCTCCATCAACTTTATTTAGGGGATCGAATACAATCCCGTTTTTTATAATGTATTCCATCTAAATCACCTCAAGGATTAATCCCTTTCTATGTACTTTTTTCTCATCAGTTCGGCCATTGAAAGAACCTTCTCCCCCTCAGCCTTTACTATTTCAACAGGCACATCTTTATAGGAGGGCATTCCAGTACTGTCAGTTTCAGGTGAAACTACCCAATTTGCCCAGGGGCCCATAGGTATGAAAACCATACCTTCAGGCATAGGTTCATTTGCCTCCTTTGCATAGACAACAACGTCTCCATACTCTGATATTACCTTTACAGTATCTCCATCCTTTATACCTAACTTCTCCATATCCTCTTTATTTATATAGCAAACTGCTGCTGCCTTTCTATACATCTCAAGATTTTTTCCTGCTTCAATAGCCTCTCCCTGCCAGATAGTCCTGGCCGTATTAAGTATAAACTTCATCCTATCACCTTACTCTACTATGAGTTTTATAGCATCTACAGGACATGCTTCAACACATGCCCCACATCCTCTACATAGATCCCCGTTGATGACGGTAACAACTCCATTTATAATCCTCATTACAACTTTACTGTCATCTTCTGGTCCTTTTCCTCCAAATACGTTGGGATCTCTAGCATTCACAGGACATACTATAACACAGTTTCCACATCCATGACACTTCTCCTGATATACCTCTAACTTATACATGGGATCACCTGTAATTTTTTAATTTAACAACTTATCAAAAGCCTTCTTCCATGCAAGGATCTTGGTATCTGTCATGTTTCTTTTAGATCTCTTAACTTCCAATGCACCTGCAGGACATGCCTTTGTACATGCACCACAGAGGATACATACGTCCTGATTTACAACTAACCTTGGGACCTTCTCTCCCTGTTCCTTTGGTTTTGGGAATGTCAATGCATTACAGGGACATATGGCAACACATGCACCACAACCACTACACAGTTCCTCCTTTATAATTAACTCTCCTTCAAATGGCTTCTCCACCTTTATAGCATCTACTGGACATACCCTTTCACACCAACTACAGGAGACACAGGTGTCTTTATCTACAACAACTTTCCCCTTTATCTCCTTATGTATTTCAGGTGTCTTTATCCTCTTTACAAAGGGACACTTATAACATACTACCTCTATGGCTCCATGAGGACATGCCTTTTCACATACCTTACAGTAGACACATGCATCAGTATCTACAACGATATCCTTGTAAGGGTTCAAACTTAATGGAGTTTCTTCGTTAGGCACCAATGTTATAGCATCTGCAGGACAGTAATCTGCACATATTCCACAGAATACACAGAGATCTTTATTGATGTATATCTCCCCTAGGACTAAGGTTTTCCTCTCAGGGACCTCTCTTTTAACATGTATGGCAGTTTGAGGACATACCACCTCACACTGCTTACATAGAACACATACATCCTGATCTACAGTAATATCCTTTCTGATCTTTGGGAACTGTGGGAGTTTCTTTATGGAGGTGCCGTTTATCTCTAAGTCCATTGCGTTAAAGGGACATACAGAGGCACACATACCACAGAGTACACACTTTGAACTATCCACATCCAACTTTGGAGCGTCTACAACCCCCTTGAAGATGGCACCTAAGGGACCCATCTCTATGGCTCCAACTGGACAGATATCCTCACAGATACCACAACCAACACAGTAATCATCGCTCCAATAGAGTACTCTCTTTTCAACAGATCCTTCCCTTATTATTTTAAAATCTTTACCTAATTTCTCCTTTTTTACATCAATAACTTTCTTCTTTACCAATGCCATTTTATTCCTCCATTTTATTGTTATTTAGAAATACCAATTTCAAAGCACCTGTTGGGCATAGAGATACACATCTTCCACATATTTTACATCTGTTATTATTTACAACAATCGTATCACTGCTATCCATTTTTATGGCTTTGTAGGGACACTCTAAACACTCTCCACAGAAGATACACTTATCCACCTCTATCTCTACCTTGGCATTGTACAACACTTTGATAATCTTCGATGTGATCTCCTTATCCTCACTGAGAGCGTTTATGACCCTCACTGCATACTGAGGAGGCAGTCTTAGGATCTCCTCAGACACCTTTAATACCCTCTTCGATGGATGTCTTCCCTGTAGATAGTGGGAGATCTCAGTTCTATTTGTATTTAAATACTCTGCTATCTCCTTCTGTAATTTCCCCTCCCTTCTAAGTTTCATACTTACTATAGCTTTGATCCCCGATAGGATATGCTCTGGCATGGTGAATTCACTAACGTCAATTCAAAATGTTAGTGTAACTAACATTCTTTTTAATATTTTATATAATTTTTTTCTATCAGTGGATAGTAAATTATATATATCTAAGTTAGTAATACTAACATCTTAAACATTTATATATTTGGATAAACTGATATAACTGTGAGTTGTTTGTAAATTACCATTTGTTAACCACCTAAAACCATCACGATTATTCATTATAGATCTCTAAGTTATTCCCATTCTTTTACTAAAAAGAGCCCAACACTATACTTCCATTCTACTCTTTACTCTTCATATATTTTCTATTTTACTCTTGTCTGCATTTTCTATAACCTTAATATAGTACACTAAACAACGTCGATACTACAACCAATATACTAAATATATATGCCAACACCTTTATCCTGTTATCCATCCTGTAGGGTCTTTTTAGATCCTTTGAGAATTCATCGATTTCCTTAATTTTTTCATCATCTTTAAAGGTTATAACGTCTAATTTTATATTCATAGTATCACCCTCTTAATTTTTCTTTTGATAGTAAAACTTTTATCTTCGATTATAAAAGTGAAAAAACTCATATATATGCCTTTTTGCTCATTAAAAATAATGACAAATCTTTTTTTGTAATTAAAAATAATGATAAAAATTATAAAATTAAAAAATAATAAAAAGGTGTGATATTAAATATTAAAAATAAATGAGGGAGTTATATGGTAGATGTAGAGAATATCATAGAAAAAATAGTAAAAAACACTGTAGAGATAGTAACCATCGAGGAGTTAAAAGAGATTCTAGAGAAAGAAGATAAAAAAGCCTATATAGGGTTTGAGCCCAGTGGAAGGATACACTTAGGACACTACCTACAGATTAAAAAGATGATAGACCTTCAGGAGGCAGGTTTTGAGATAGTGATCTTACTGGCAGATCTCCATGCCTATCTTAATCAGAAGGGTAGTATGGAGGAGATACACCAGTTGGCAGAGGAAAACAAAAAAGTATTCAAGGCTATGGGGTTATCTGCAAAGTACATCTACGGCAGTGAGTTCCAGTTAGAAAAAGATTACGTATTAGACGTTCATAGGATAGCACTGAAGACCACCTTAAAGAGGGCAAGAAGGAGTATGGAGTTGATAGCAAGGGAGGAGGAGAATCCTAAGGTTGCAGAGGTAATATATCCATTGATGCAGGTAAACGATATAAAACACTTAGAGGTAGATGTGGCAGTCGGTGGTATGGAACAGAGGAAGATACACATGTTGGCAAGGGAGATACTGCCATCTATAGGTTGGAAATCTCCAATATGTATCCACAACCCTGTACTTACAGGCTTAGATGGAAAGGGGAAGATGTCCTCCTCTAAGGATAACTTCATAGGGGTAGATGACGATCCAGATATTATCAGATCCAAGATAAGGAAGGCTTACTGTCCTATGGGGGTTGTAGAGGGGAATCCTGTACTGGAGATGGCGAGGTACTTCTTGGAATATCCACTAACTGTAGAGAGGCCTGAGAAATTTGGAGGGGATATTTACGTTGAAAACTACGAGACGTTGGAAAGGTTATATAGAGAGAAAGAGATCCACCCGATGGATCTAAAGAACACTGTTGCAGAGGAGATAATTAGGATACTTGAACCTATTAGGAAAAGAATAAGGTAGATGATAAAAAATTCAAATTTATTATAATAATTAATAAAGAGATATATAAATGGAAATAAAAACTCTGTCTTTTCTTTTGGAATATTCTAAACACTAAAAAACAGATTAAGATTTCTTAAGAGAAGGTCCTCATTCTTTTTTATATTCTTTTTTATTATTTTATTTTTTGTTATATTAATTATTACCTGATCAGTCAGAAAGTATTCTTATTACTCAATAATTATTTTTAAATAGTTATTACTCCAAATATAAAATAAACAATAACTTCAATAGGAGATATCTATGGAAGAGAACAAAAAAATCAAAAAATTACTCCACATCTTAAAACATACAGAGGAGCACTTCGAGGAATTAATAAAATATATCGAGGAGTGCAATTACAACCCTGAACCATATAAAACAATATACAACAAGTTAAAAGAGGAAAACGATAAATTAAGGGAAAAATTAAGGAGTTAAGATATCACCCTATCTACCATATCCATCTCCAACGCCAATCTGATCTCCCTAGCAATCCTCTGGCCCATACTTAGAGGCTCTCCATGGTAGAGGAAGGAGTAAGGACTTCCATTCATAAAGGAGTTTGTTCCCCCGTCTATCCTTGCACTCATCTCAAATACTATCAACTCTAAGTTTTCGTTACATAGTGTCTGGAGACAGAAAGGACCTATCATACCAGGGGGCACCATCTCCTTAGATTTTGCCACCAACTTATCCCCCATCTCGAATACCTGGGGGAGGAGACTCTCCCTGATAACCACAGGAATATTACCTGTGATTACATAGGAGGGCTCTATATCTAACTCCAACTGATCCCTTGCAGGGATCCTAACTATTCCATCTATATTACTCTCATACCTACGATCTATACCCATAAGTTCCACTGTATCTTTAAGAGGGGAGTAGAAGTAGTGGAGACAGAAGTTGGTACCAACAACGTACTCCTCTATATGGGCATTTTCCACATCCTCCTGGGAGATTATTCCCTTTTCTTTTAGTGTGTCTATCTTTTTCCAGAATTCCTCCTCTGAGGAACAGATGAAGTATCCCCTTCCTCCTCTTGCCCCTGGGAATTTAACTATTACAGGAGTATCTATCTCTTCTGGACTGTTGTACTTCCTTGGAACCCTTAAACCACTCTCCCTTAGAAGTTTTCCCTCGAGATCCCTCTCAGATTCCCATCTAAGTATCCTTCTATTTCCAAAGATAGGCACCTGGAAGTCATTTTCAACATTATCCAATCCACAGTAGGCTATAAAGGAACCATGGGGCACTACTATTGCATTCATCTCCCTTAACTTCTCCTGTACCTCCTCCTTGGAGATATCCGAAAATTTATCTACGTATATAAACCTATCTGCTACCTTGAATCTCTTATAGGGAACGTCTCTGTCCTTAGTAGTAATCACAACAGTGGAGAAACCCTCCAACTTGGCACCCTTGAGTATATGGAGGGAGGTGTGGCTTCCCAGGGTGGCTATAGTAATCTCGTCTTTGTTGTACCTGTCAAATATTTCTAATATCTCTTCTTTAGAGATTACCATATTTTCACCTTTGATCTTTAGTAATCATTATTACAGAAACACTAAGATGATGTCATTTTTTCTGATTTAGTATACTTTTTATTTTTTATAATATTATTAATATTATTATAATTAGAAATTTAATAGAAATTATCTATTATTTTAGCACTAGGACTAGTATATCGCATTCCAAACTCCATAACTATCTCTCAATAAACATGAACAACTATCTACACAAAAAATATTTAATGGTGTCGTTGATAAATTTACTATAAATATAAATAGGGGGCGTTGATGGGTACCTCAGATCCTTTATTATCTAGAATGCATCGTCATCTCCAAAAAATAAGGGGAGATATTATGGAATCTAAAAATTTAAGTAATGATTTAAAATCTGATGAAAATGTTGATACTGTTGATAGCAATTTAGATGAAGAAGAATTGATTAAAAAATCTGAAAATCTAAAAAAAATAGTGGAAAATTTACAAAATAGGATAAAAAAGGCTGTAATAGGTCTCCAGTTAGAGGATGAGCGTAAAGAGTCTACAGAAGAAGAGAAAAAAGAAGAACCTGAAAAAGAAGAAACGAAAATTAATCAGAGAGAATATTTAGAGGAGATCAGTAAAAAATTGGAAGAGTTACCAAAGGCTATAGGAGAAATGGGTAATCCTAAGATAGAAGAAATGTTAAACCAGATATTAGAAAAGATCAACGTCCTTATAGATAAAAATACGGAAAATGCCAAAAAATTAGATAGAATCATTGAAGAATTAGATAAGATTATTTCTAAACTAGAAGATATATCTGAAAAGATGGTAAAGTTATACGAAAGTGGCGGTATAACTGTACTGGATGTTATAAATCTTATTAGAGAGATCCATAGTGGAATCTGTGAAATAAAAGAAATTTTAAGTACTTACAGGTATGAAGAGATAGACAGGGCTATAGAGATAGCAGATAATTTGAACAACAAGATGGATACCTACTTAAAGGAGTTTGAGAAAATTGTTAATGAGTCTGTAAGTGTAGCATAAGGTGATCAAATGGTAATCAAAGTCGCTGTAACTGGTGCCCTTGGAAGGATGGGAAGTGGAATAATAAAAACTATATGTCAGCACCCAGATCTCAAATTAGTTGCTGCAGTTGAGGTCCCCAATCATGAGAAGAGAGGAGAAGATGTTGGTAAGTTGTTAGGTATTGGTGAAATAGGGGTTGCACTGGAGACTGCTGATAGGTTAGAGGATGTTCTAAAGGAGAGTAAGCCAGATGTACTCGTTGATTTTACGGCTCCTGAAGCCACTGTAAAAACTGTTAAAGTATCTGCTTCACATGGTGTAAATCTAGTTATTGGAACTACAGGATTCACTGAAGAACAGAGGAAGGAGATAGAAGATACTATAAAGAAACATGGCGTTGCTGCGGTGATATCCCAAAACTACGCTATAGGTGTGAATATCTTCTTTAAGGTTCTGGAGTTTTTGGCTAGGAAACTTGGAGACTACGACATAGAGATAGTGGAGATGCACCACAGATATAAAAAGGATGCACCAAGTGGTACTGCACTGAGGGCTGCAGAGATTATAAAGAATAATTTAGATAGAGATGTCTCCATTATCTACGGTAGGGTAGGGATCCTAGGAGAGAGGAAAAAAGATGAAATATGTATCCATGCTATAAGGGGAGGGGATGTTGTAGGAGATCATACAGTTATTTTTGCAGGTGACGGTGAGAGGTTGGAAGTCACTCATAGGGCTAGTAGTAGGCAGGCCTTTGTAAATGGGGTAATATTGGCTGTTAAGTTCATCGCTGGAAAGAAAGAGGGAATATACAATACCTTCGATGTACTAGGTCTTAGAGATTAAGGTGGAAGTTTGAGGGAGTTTATACTGAAGGCCAACAAGGCCATAACCTCTGGGGATGTAAACCTCAAGGATCTTCCTGGGAGTTGTGGCAGGTTGGATCTCGTATGTAGATGTGTAAGTAGTGCATTTTTCCTCTCCCATGATATAAGAAGGGATACTGTTTTTTACTCTGTACACTACGGAGAACCTAACCCTCCAGTGGCTTTGAAATTTGTAGGATCTGAATTGAAAAGAGTGAGCCCTGACGAGAGAAGTATAGCTATATTTATAAAGAAGGCACTAAGTAAGGAGCATGATACCCACTGGAGGGAGAGTACTCCAGGTATATATCACGCCAAGAGGGATTTTAAAGATATAGTACTTGAGAAATTAGAGGAGGGAAGAAAGGTCTACCTCTTACATCTAAAGGGGAAACCTATTGAGGAAGTTATTAATCCCAAAACCTACGATGAGATAAAAGATAGAGGCTTTGTCTTTATACTTGGGGATCATATAGGATTGACTGAAGAGGATGAAAGATTCTTAAGAGATTTAAAAATAGAGAGAATATCTATATCACCTTTAGAGTTGCATGCAAACCAGTGTATAGATATAGTTCATAACGTACTGGACAAGTTGGAGTATATGGAAAAATAGAATTTTTTAGGTGATAAAAATGGAAGAGGCTCCTAAAATGGTGGTTTTTAGGTTGGGCCCTAATGAATATGCTCTAAAAGTTGATGAAGTGAGAGAGGTACTAAAACTTCAAGATATCACTGCTTTACCTAACAGTCCAGATTATGTAATAGGAGTCACTAATATAAGAGGAGAGATAACTCCCATTATAGATTTAAGGAAAAAATTGAACATCCCTGGATACTACGGAGAGGATAGTGAAAGGGACAAGGAAATGCTAGTTATGGTCGTAGAGATCGACGGTGTTCCTGTAGGAATATTAGTCGATGGAGTTAGTGATGTTATACAGATACCCAAAGAAAACATAGAGAAGGTAGATGGTGTTGGGAATAATATGGGTGTAGATTATATAGAAGGTATTGGAAAAATAGATAATAGACTTATTATAATATTAAATATTAATAAACTAATTAAACCTCAAGAAGGCTTCTAAAAAATCAAAATGGTGGTACTTTTGAAAAAAATAAGAGTTCTAGTGGTAGATGATTCCGCATTTATGAGAAAGGTAATCTCAGATATATTAAACTCTGACGAAGAAATAGAGGTAGTAGGTACTGCAAAGGATGGAGTAGAGGCTGTTGAACTTACTAAGAAATTGAAACCTGATGTAATCACCATGGACGTAGAGATGCCCAGGATGAATGGAATAGAGGCTGTTAGGAAGATAATGGAGATTCAGCCAACACCAATAGTAATGTTATCGGCACTTACTAAGAGAGGATCCAAGGAGACTTTAGAGGCTTTAGAGGCAGGGGCAGTTGATTTTATTCCAAAACCATCTGGTACAATATCCCTAGATATTAGGGAAATTGGAGAGGAATTAATAAAAAAAGTAAAGGCTGCGGCTAAGGCACGAGTAAGAAGAAGAATTCCTACAAAACCTAAGACTGAAGAAGAAAAGAAGGAAGAAACTCCTAAAAAAGAAAAGAAAGTTTCACCTGAACTTGAATTGGATATTCCACCTGAGAGACTATCCAAAATGGCTGTAATGATAGGTTCTTCAACAGGAGGTCCACCTGTAGTAACTCAGATAATTTCAAAACTCCCAAAGAATATGCCACCAATCTTCATAGTCCAACATATGCCAGAAGGATTCACAAAGATGTTTGCAGAGAGGATGAACGCAGAGTCTCAACTAATTGTAAAAGAGGCTGAAGATGGGGAGTTAGTAAGACCAGGATACGCCTATGTGGCTCCAGGAGGCTATCATATGTTGTTAAAAAAGAGAGGAAACAACGTGTATATTGTGCTAGATAAGAATATGCCTAAAGTTCATGGTACAAAACCTTCTGTTGAGGTTACTGCCGAATACGTAGCAAGGATTTACGGTGGAAAAACTGTGGCAGTGATGTTAACGGGAATAGGTAGAGATGGAGCAGATGCATATAAGATGATAAAAGAAAAGGGAGGGAAGATAATAGCCCAGGATAAAGATTCTTGTGTTGTATTTGGAATGCCAAAGGCTGTTATCGAGTTAGGTATTGCAGATGCTATATTACCTCCCTCAAAGATACCTGAGGCCATTGTCAAGTTCATCAAGAGTATGGCGTAAGGGATAACCATGGATGAGATGGAACAGTATAGGGAACTGTTCTTGGCAGAGGCGATGGAACATCTTCAGGCTCTAAACCAATATTTAGTAGAACTTGAAAACAACCCTGAAAATTTAGAAATAATTAATTTAATATTTAGATCTGCCCATACTTTAAAAGGATCGGCGAGAACTGTAGGATTCGACCATATATCCAATCTTACCCACCATATGGAAGATATCTTAGATTATCTGAGGGAGGGAAAGATACCTGTAACTTCAGAAATTATGGATTTACTTTTTGAGTGTCTCGATGCCCTTGAAACAATGGTAAATGAAATTGAAGAGGGTATTACAGAAACGTCTGTAGATGTAGATTCAATAGTTGAGAAGATAAAAAAGTTAAAGGAGAAGTATCTCTCAGGGGCGGGAGTAGAGACAAAACCTAAAGAAGAGAAAAAAGAAGATACTACACCCACTACCAAAGAAGAAAAAGAAGAAGAGAAAAAAGAACCTGAAAAAGAACCTTCGAAAAAAACCAAAATTAAAGTTATTTTAAAGAATCCTACTACTACTCTAAAGGTTAAAAAGGTAGAGAAGGTACCTACAACGTCTGAAGAAGAGGAGGTAAAGAAACCTAAAAATTTAGAAGAAATCCTTGAACAGATGAGTAAATCTGTTGAAGTTCTTAGTATAATCGCAGAGGCCCTCGAATACAGTGAATTAAAAACTGTTCTCAAAAAGATAGAAGAATTAGTAAAGAAGGTAATGGACGACAGTATTGTCTTTACTAAGTCAGTGATGGAGGCTTTAAAGTGTTCCTTAGATGCTATGGAGAAGATCGCCAAGACTGTAGAAGAGGGTAAAGATCTGTCTAATATAGGTGTTGATTTATCAGAGTTAAGTGATATTTTAGACAAGGCTTTAGCAACTAAATCTAAGGAAGAAGTTTCAGAAAAGGTCGAAGAGTACGAGGTAACTTTAGATCATACGAAGTTTAAAATTGAGGAATATGGAGAACGTATTAAAGAACTCTTTGAAAAAGGACATAAACTATACCACCTAAAGGCTAAAACTACTGAAGACTGTGCCCTAAAATGTGCTACACTACTAATGGTGTTGAATACGGTAAAAAAAATAGGTGAAGTACTAGATACAATACCTAAGGAGGAGGTACTTAAGGAGGGAGAGGGAGGGGATGAGTTAGAGATCCTCTTCCTTTCAGACAAGCCTATGGAAGAAATCCAGAAAGAGTTAGATGCTATCAGTGAAATAGAATATATAGCAATCTCCCCTGTTGATATAGAGTTGAAAGTGGAAGAAGAAGAGGTGGAGGAAGTAAAGGAAGAAGAAAAGAAAGGGGAAAAAGAAGAGAAAAAAGTTGACGAGGATTTACAGGATGCCTATAAAGTAGAGGTAATAATAGACGAAGAGTGTTTATTGAAATCAGTTAGAGCATACATGGTTATAAAAGAACTTGAAGATTTAGGGGAAATTGTTAAAGTAGAACCTTCGTTAGAAATGATTCAGAAGGGGGAGTTTAAAGATACAAAGGTTACTATCTACCTTATAACGAATAGAGAACCTGACGACATAAAAGAGGCTGTATTAAACATCCCTGAGATAAAAGAAGTTTACGTAGAACCTCCAAAATACATGGAAGGGGTAGAAACTAAAAAGACAGAACCTAAGCCTCAACAAAAAGAAGAAGATAAAAAGAAAAAAGAAACTCCTGCAAAAAAAGCTCCTAAAGCAACAACAACTACAAAAAAATCCTCAACAGTTCAAACTGTAAGGGTAAATATTGAAAAATTAGACAAACTTATGAACTTAGTAGGAGAATTGGTAATAAACAGGGCTAATTTCGCTCAGATAGCAGAGAAGTACGATATAAAGGAGTTGCACAATGCAGTAAATAGACTTAACATGCTGATAACTGAACTTCAAGAGGAAGTCATGGCAATGAGAATGATCCCAGTATCCTTTATATTCAACAGGTTTCCAAGGACGGTGAGGGATCTTGCAAAGGCCCTTAACAAGGAGGTAGAGTTGATAATTGAAGGTTCAGATATCGAGTTAGATAGGACGGTATTAGACGAACTTGCTGAACCTCTAACCCATATTATTAGAAACGCAATAGATCACGGAATAGAACCTCCTGAAGAGAGGGAGAAACTAGGTAAACCTAGAAAAGGGAAGTTAATACTGAAGGCAGTGAGAGAGAGAAACCATGTACTTATTATTGTAGAGGATGATGGTAGAGGTATAGATCCAGAGGTTATAAAGAGAAAGGCTATAGAGAAGGGCCTTATTACAGAAGAAGAAGCTAAGAGGATGTCTGACCAGGAGGCTATTAATTTAATATTCCTACCAGGGTTCAGTACTGCTGAAAAGGTCTCAGATGTTTCTGGAAGAGGAGTGGGGATGGATGTTGTAAAGACAAAAATAGAGTCCCTTGGAGGAAGTGTAACTGTCTACTCTGAAAAAGGTAAAGGTACAAGAGTAGTGCTTCAGTTACCTCTAACGATGGCTATTGTGCTGGCGCTACTGATCAGGCTGAAGGATCAGGTTTATGCTATACCACTAACAAGTGTTTTAGACGTTACACATGTTAAAAGAGAAGAGATAAAAAACATAGAGGGTCAGGATGCTATACTCTACAGAGGAGATATACTACCAGTAGTGTGGTTGAAGGATATACTTAACTTCCCATGGGTTGATGAAGAAGAGCCTGATGAGATATATATCGTGGTTATAGAGAGAAACAAAGGTAAATTGGGTGTTGTAGTAGATGACGTTATAGGACGTGAGGAGATCGTAGTAAAACCTCTTCAAGGTATTCTAAAGAATATTCAGGGTTTTGCAGGGGCTACAATATTGGGAGATGGAAGGGTAGCATTTATCCTAGATTTAAACAACGTGTAGGTTGTCTATAATGGTAATAAGGGTAAAAATAGGGGGTTTGGAAGTAGCAAAAAGTCCAGAAGTTCTTGAAACTATATTAGGATCCTGTGTAGCCCTGATGCTATACGACAGGGGGAAAAAGATAGGGGGTATGGCACATATAATGCTCCCCCATACCGACGATCCAAATGTGAGAGATCCTGGTAAGTATGCAAACACTGCAGTACCTGCACTAATAACTAAAATGACTGTAGTGGGGGCAAGACCTAATAAGTTAGTGGCTAAGATAGCAGGGGGAGCTGCAATGTTTAAAACTTCCAATACTATGAATATCGGAAAAAAAAATGTGGAGGCAACAAAGAAAGAGTTAAGCAAGTATAAAATAAGGATAGTGGGCGAGGATGTAGGAGGAGAGGGCAGTAGAACTGTTAAATTTTTTTTAAAGGATGGAAAGGTTGTAGTAAACCATAGAGGAAAGACTAAGATTATATAAATTTACTTCATATCTATTATATTAATTTAAAAAATTATAAAATAAAATAATAACAATAAAAAATAAAAAAATTCTCAAGATTTTAAAATAATTGGAAGAAGAGTAGAATTGATAAAATGATTATGATCTACAATCCCTCATTAGAATTTCCATATATTAATAAAATTTAAAAAATTTACATTACATTCTATAACTTCTCTTCAAAATTAAGTAGTGTATGAATATTTATTGTTGTTTAGGTTTTTAATCTTATGTAGTGTTAGGTTATGGAAAAACTTTAATTTACATTGGATAGATTATGAAGGTGATAAAATGGACTGTAAGAAATTGCTAATAGTGATTCTAATATTACCTGTCTTTTTATTTTTTATAATATTATTGGCACTATTTTATTTAATTACTCCCGATATTATTCCTGTTATTCTCAAAAATATTGTCTTTATAGTTGTGGGGATAGTAATTGCAGTAGGTATATCATATATTGTCGCATCCAAATTATTTAGAGGATTGGATAAATACCATACTTTACTTCAAAATATACTCTCAGTATTAGAAATGGATCCCTCTGTTATAGACGATCCCAGCGTATTTGAAACAGTGACAAAAGAGATAGAGAAACTAAAAAAATCCCATATAGAACTTATAAATTATAGAAAAGAAATTAGACATACTATCAGTGAAATTATAGATGCAGTATCTAAACTTGAAAAGGGAGATTTGACAGTTAGACTGGATGAAAATAGAAAGTATAACAGACTTCAGAAAATATTTAATAGAGCCATATCAAATATAGCGCAACTTATCAAAAATCTAAGAGACGAGATAGATAAGTTAAACGCAGAGATAGAGAAACTCAAAGAAGAAGCAGAGAAGGCAAAGGAGATCTCAGACCAGGTAGCAGACGCAGCCTCCCAGGTAGCCACTGCAGCCACAGATCAGTCCACAAAACTCCAGGACATCTCCCAGGAGTTGGAGGACACTACCAGATTAATTGAGAACACAGCCCAGAGTGCAGAAGAAGGGGTAAAGGCTGCAGAGGAGGTAAGTAACTACTCAGAGGAGGGTGTAAAGAAGGTAGAAAATGCAATAACAACCATGCAGAATATCGCAAATGTAATAGACGAGTTAGGTAAGGCTATACAAGAACTTGGTGATGAGAGTAAGAAGATCAACGAGATTACAGTACTTATTAAAGACATTGCAGAGCAAACTGGACTCCTGGCCCTTAACGCCTCCATAGAGGCTGCCAGGGCCGGAGAGGCTGGAAGAGGTTTCGCAGTTGTTGCAAGTGAGATTAAATCTCTGGCGGAGGAGATCGGGAAGTCTGTAGACGACATTAAGAAGACAATCTCCGAGATACAGAGTAAGATTGAGAAGACTGTAGATCTAGGTCTAACTGGAAAGGATGAAGTTGACAAAGGAGTTATTGCAATAGACGAGGTAAATAGTGCATTCCTCAAGATCAAGGATGGGATTTATACCACATTGGAGAAGATAAATGTTATTAAGGAACATGCTGAAGAATCTAACAACAACATCCACAGCGCCCTCAGAAACGTCCAAGATATCGCCTCTATCTCTGAGGAGTTTGCAGCAACTGCAGAAGAGTTGACCGCTAGTGCTGAAGAGCAGAATGGAGTTGTTGAGGAGGTCAGTAAGGCTATCGAGGAACTTGCTAGGATATCAGAAGAGGTCTCCGAGAATGTAAGTAAGTTCAGGGTTTAAAAGAAAATAATATAAACTATAGGCATAATTAAGTATAATATCAATTTTACTATGGTGAAATAGTGGCTATTAGAAGTACCAATAATGAAGAGGATATATACTTCAACAAAATTAGAAGGGAGATTAAATTAAAATTAAAAATAAATATTGATCAATACAAAGAGGCATATATTAAAAGAAGGATAGCTGTTAGAATGAGGGCATGTAAATGTCGAACCTATAAAGAATATTATGAGTATCTTTTAAAACATCCTGAGGAATATAAAGAGTTGGAAAATGTTTTAACAGTCAATGTTACAGAGTTCTGGAGAGATGTAACAGTCTATAAGGAAATTAAAAAAATACTAGAAAAAATGGTTTTAGATAAATCTAGAAGATCCATTAGAATATGGAGTGCAGGATGTTCCTCTGGTGAGGAGCCCTATGGAATTGCAATAATAATAGATAACCTGTTAGAAAAACATAAACGAAAATCTCTAAAGGTTACAATTATAGGTACTGATATAGATAGAAAGGTTCTAGAAAAGGCTAGAAAAGGAATTTATTTAGATAAACAACTTAAGAACATAGACCCACCTTTGATATCAAAGTATTTCACTAAAATAAGTGAGTACGAGTATCAGATTAAACCTATTATAAAAAAATATGTTCAATTTAGAATACATGATCTAATTAAAGATCCTCCTTTAAAGAATATGGACATGATACTCTGTAGAAACGTAGTTATATACTTCGATAAAGAGGTACAGGAAAAGATATTCCTAAAATTCTATGAGGCGTTGGTAAGTGGAGGGTACTTGGTACTTGGAAAAACAGAAATTTTACGTGGAAAGGCAAAGGAACTCTTTAAAACAGTTAACCACCGAGAAAGAATATATCAAAAGCCTTAATTAAAAATCTACTAACTCGATACCCTTGACAATTATTTTATCTTTTATATATATGTCAGATACGAAAAAGGATCTTGGGGAGGGATTTACAATATAGGTATTCCCTAATTTATCTATACATCTACTTTCATGTATATGCCCACATGCTACTAAAATGGGACTATACTCCTCAATAATCTTCCTAATGGATACACTACCTACATTACCTTCTAACGTCCTATCTGCCATAGTGTTGAAAGGTGGAGCATGAGTTATCAGTATAAATCTATCTTTTATTTCCTCTCCAATGTTTTTAACTGTATTTATAAATTTAAAATACAACTCCTCTTCAGAATACTCGTTAGGAGTGTTAAAAGGCGTTCTATTACTTCCCCCTATACCTACATAGTAGATACCTCCTACATTTACATATCTCCCGTCTAAGTTTATTCCTATCTTATTGATCTTATCTATCACCTCTAAAGTATCGCAGTTTCCAGGAACTGCCAATATCTTTATCCCTTCTTTCTCCTGTAAATATCTTAGATAATCTATTACCTTTAAATCTCTACCAAAGTGTGTAATATCACCTGAGATAACTAGCACATCTGGATCATATAAGAGTATCTTCTTAAGATGGTGATATTTACCATGTAGATCAGTTATTCCCACTATTCTCATAGTATCCCCTTTAGATATTATTATTAAAATTTATTATATTTATTATATTTTTTATAAAAAGGTGATTCAATGGATAATAAAGATATCCATCTGAGGAAGTTGGAGCATATATGGATATGTAATCATTGTAATGTGGAGTATAAAAAAAGTACATTATTTGATGATATAAAGTTAATACATCGGGGAATATCTAACTGTAATTTAGAAGATATTGATACTACAACAGAGTTATTTGGGAAAGAGTTAGATGCTCCTCTCATTGTAACTGGAATAACTGGAGGCCATCCAAAGGCTAAAGAGATAAATAAGAATATAGCAAAGGCTATAGAAGAACTTAACTTAGGAATGGGTGTAGGTTCCCAGAGAGCAGGTATATTGGACAGTAGTGTTGTAGATACCTATAGAGTGGTAAGAGACTACGATATACCTCTTGTTATAGGTAATTTAGGGGCTGTTAACTTTATAGAAGATGGCTGGGATGAGGAGATTGTAGAGAGGGCTGTTGAGATGATCGATGGAGATGCTATGGCTATACATTTTAACCCACTTCAGGAGGCTATTCAACCAGAGGGGGATACTAACTTCAAGGGGGTGCATATACTCAAAGAAGTTATATCCCGATATAAGAAAAAGTATAGAAATATACCGTTTATAGCCAAACAGGTTGGAGAGGGATTCTCTAAGGAGGATGCCATAGTATTAAAAGAGATAGGTTTTGATGGAATAGATGTGGCTGGAAGTGGTGGTACCTCTTGGGCCATGGTAGAGTACTACAGGATAAAAGAAAAGGAGTTTAGAGAGTTTTCAGAGAGATTCTTAGATTGGGGCATACCTACTGCAGTTTCTCTATTCTATGTTAAGGATGTTTTTCCAGGTACCATTATCGCAAGTGGTGGTATAAGATCTGGTATAGATATGGCAAAGTCTATCGCTATAGGTGGCCACTGTTGTGGAGTTGCACTACCTGTACTAAGGGCTGCCCTGAAGGATAGTAAGGAGGTTGTAAAGGTCCTTGAGAGGATGATTAAGGAGTTAAAGACAACAATGTTTTTAGTAGGTTGTGAGAATATTGAGGAATTGAGAAGGGCTAATTATATAATAAAGGGTGAATTAAGGGAGTGGTTGGATATAAAGAAATGAGGTTAAAAATATAATAAAAAAAATTAATAATAAGAATTATAATTAAAATTAAATCTTTAAAGATCATTAAACACATTAATAAACTTTTTATGGTTTAAGATTTAGTGGAAACAATTAACATTGTTAATATTGTTTGAAATTACTTATTATTTTTTATTTTAAAAAAATACAAGGAAGTGGTGGATTTGCAGTTGGAAATAGTTGCTATTGGAGGATACGAGGAAGTTGGAAAAAATATGACTGCTATTAATGTAGACGGTGAAATAATAATATTCGATATGGGCTTAATGTTAGATAGAGTACTGATACATGAGGATACAGATATATCGAAAATGCACAGTTTAAATTTAATTGAGATGGGGATAATTCCAGATGATACAGTTATGAAGAATATCGAAGGGGAGGTCAAGGCTATAGTGGTCTCCCATGGACACCTAGATCACATAGGGGCGATAACGAAGTTGGCCCATAGATATAACGCTCCAATTATCGGGACTCCCTATACTATAGAACTTATCAAGAGAGAGATACTAAGTGAAAAGAAGTTTGATGTAAGAAACCCTTTAGTTACACTGAATGCAAAGGAGTCCATAGATCTAACACCTAATTTAACCTTGGAATTTATAAAGATAACCCATAGTATCCCAGATGCAGTTCTCCCAGTTCTCCATACACCTTACGGTGCCATAGTTTATGGAAACGATTTCAAATTTGACAACTTTCCTATTGTAGGGGAGAGGCCAGATTATAGAGCCATAAAGAAGGTAGGTAAGGAGGGAGTACTATGTATGATATCGGAGAGTACACGAGTTGAGTATGAGGGAAAAACCCCCTCTGAAAAGATAGCCTCAGATCTTTTAAAAAACGATCTATTAGGTGCAGACAATCAGTCAAATGCAGTGATAGTTACAACCTTCTCCTCTCACATAGCCAGGATAAAGTCTGCAACAGAGATTGGAGAGAAGATGGGTAGAACACCTATACTTATAGGAAGATCCATGGTGAAGTACTGTGGTATAGCTGAGGATATTGGTATTGTAAAGTTTCCAGAGGATACAAGGATAGCTGGAGATCCCTCTGCTGTAGATAGGATATTCCGGGAGATAATGAAAGAGGGCAAGGAGAACTATTTACTTATAGTAACGGGACACCAGGGAGAGGAGGGGGCAGTTCTATCTCGGATGGCAACTGACAAGACACCTTTTAAATTTGAGAAGTACGATCAGGTTGTATTCTCTGCAGATGTAATACCTAATCCTATGAACGCCGCCCAGAGGTATATGTTAGAGGCCCGTTTAAAGAGATTGGGAGTAAGGGTATTCAAGGGAGCCCATGTATCTGGACATGCCTCAAAGGAGGATCACAGGGACATGATAAGATGGGTTAACCCTGAGCATATAATACCCTCTCATGGGGATTTCAACCTTACAACTGCCTATGCCAAGTTGGCAGAGGAGGAGGGGTATAGGTTAGGGGAGGATGTACATTTACTTAGAAACGGTCAAAGTTTGAAGTTTGAGAGGATTATATAACTTTTAATCAAAAATTCTGATAAAAATAAAAATAATTATTATAAAAAACTGTTTCATCAATTATTATATTTTTATTTATTCTAATAGTGATTATCTCAATAGTAAGAAGGTGAAAAAGATGGAACTCTTTGATAAAAACATTTTGTCCCTAATAGAAAAAGAATTAAACAGATACTTAGAAGGTGAAGGTACTATATACAAAGCCTCTAAACATCTCCTAATGGCAGGGGGTAAGAGAATAAGGCCCTACTTAACAATACTCACCTATATGCTAAAGAAAGACAGTATAGAAGAGGTGCTCCCTGCAGCCCTTGCAGTTGAGTTGATACATAACTACACCCTTATTCATGACGACATAATGGATAACGACGACAGGAGGAGGGGAATACCTACAGTCCATGTTGTATATGGAAAACCTATGGCAATCCTTGCAGGGGATCTCCTCTATGCAGAGGCATTTGTTGCAGTATCTGATATAAGGGATCCTGAAAAGGCCCATGAAGTATTGAAGGTACTCTCTAGATCCTGTGTAGATGTATGTGTTGGGCAGGCAATGGATATGGAGTTTGAGGAGAGAGAAGATATTACAATGGAGGAGTACTTAGAGATGATCTCCAAGAAGACAGGTGCCCTGATTGTAACCTCTGTGGAAGTTGGTGCTATAATGGGAGAATGTTCTCCAGAGGAGAGAGAATCTTTAAGGGAGTACGCCAAGAGGATAGGTTTAGCCTTCCAGATACAGGATGATATCTTAGATCTAGTAGGTAATAAAAATAAGATAGGAAAACCTATAGGTAGTGATATAAGGGAGGGTAAGAAAACTCTCATAGTTATACATGCCCTTCAACATCTACCAGAGGATAAAAAGAAAAGACTGTTGGAGATTCTTGGAAAGAGAGATGCTAAAGATGAAGAGATAGAGGAGGCTATTGAGATACTGAGGGATTCTATAGAGTTTGCAAGGGAGATGGTAAAGAAGTATATTACAGAATCCAAGGAGTACCTGAAGATATTTGATAAAGAGAGGAGGAAAAAGTTGGAAGATATAGCAGACTTTATAATGGAGAGGGTTTATTAAAAGAAGGGATAATATTCTCTCTTTATCGTTGGCACCTCTGAGAGGCAGTCCAAGGTTATGGAGTTCAGTAGGTATCCATCCATACCCTTTAGATTAACTAGGAGACATCCCTTGACAGTCACCTTGATATCAGGCGCCCTCTTTCCCATCTCATCTACGAGAAGTAGAAGATCCTTAACCTTTCCCACACCTTTAATATTACAGATATTTTCTAATCTTTTTTTATTACCGTTATGGACAATCAACTGATGTACCATTATTTCCTTAACCTGGGTTTCCCTACTTAACATCTCCGAGAGTTCTATCAACTCCTCCCTGTTGAAGCCTGGAATATACACACATCTCACTATAGTATAGAGATACTTAGACGCCAGTTTTATATTTTCAAGAACTCTCTCGAAGGTTTTAGATCCAGTTATCCTCTCATGAGTCTCTGGTGTGGAGGTACTTAGACTTATCATGATGATATCCAGCCCTAGATCTCTAAACTCTTTTATTAACTCTTCATTTAGATTTACACCATTCGTCTGAAGATCGCACCTTAAGTTAAGGGATTTTGTAAATTCAATAGATTTTTTAACCTTCTCTGGGTAAAGTAGAGGTTCTCCGTACTGACTTATAGTTATGGCTGTGCAGTTTTTAGTATTAGGATTTTTTGGATCTATACCGTATATGCCCTCCTTTACCTTAACTAACCTGGAATAGCAGAATATACAGTTATGTTGGCACCTTTGGGTGATCTCTATGGAGGGATGGTGGAAGGGATTTGGATTGTTTATATCTAAACCTTGACAACCTATACAGTGCCTTGAAACCTTTAGATTCTTTACAATATTTTCCAACCTATCACAGATCTCGTTCCTAAGGACTATTTTGATAGTTTCACCTTTATTATTTTTAATATTAATTACAAAAAAGTACTTTGATGTATTTTTAGAAATTTTGATTTTATTATTATTTCTATAATAGAAAAATAACTAAAAAACGTATTTAGAATAAAAAGAGAGTTGCAATAAAAAGAATAGACTTTAAAGGAAGAATTTATCTAAAAAGATTAAGATATTAAACCCTGAACTTACTTACATTCTCGGAGACCTCTTCTGATATCCTAGCAAGTTCCTCGATAGCCTTACTGACCTCCTCAACAACTCCATTCTGCTCTTCAGCACTAGCGGTCAACTCTTCTGCAGTTGCTGCAAACTCCTCAGAGATAGAGGCGATATCTTGGACGTTTCTGAGGGCGCTGTGGATGTTGTTGTTAGATTCTTCAGCATGTTCCTTAATAACATTTATCTTCTCCAATGTGGTATAAATCCCATCCTTGATCTTGAGGAATGCACTATTTACCTCGTCTATTGCAATAACTCCTTTGTCAACTTCATCCTTTCCAGTTAGACCTAGATCTACAGTCTTCTCAATCTTACTCTGTATCTCGGAGATTGTCTTCTTAATATCGTCTACAGACTTCCCGATCTCCTCCGCCAGAGATTTAATCTCACTTGCAACAACTGCGAAACCTCTCCCAGCCTCTCCGGCCCTGGCAGCCTCTATGGAAGCGTTAAGGGCCAGGAGTCCAGTTTGCTCCGCAATGTCTTTAATGAGTACTGTAATCTCGTTGATCTTCTTACTCTCATCACCAAGTTCTTGTATAGCCTTACCTAACTCGTCTATTACATTTGCGATATTCTGCATGGTTGTTATTGCATTTTCTACCTTCTTTACACCCTCCTCTGAGTAGTTGCTTACTTCCTCTGCAGCCTTTACCCCTTCCTCTGCACTCTGGGCTGTGTTCTCAATTAACCTGGTGGTGTCCTCCAACTCCTGGGAGATGTCCTGGAGTTTTGTGGACTGATCTGTGGCTGCAGTGGCTACCTGGGAGGCTGCGTCTGCTACCTGGTCTGAGATCTCCTTTGCCTTCTCTGCTTCTTCTTTGAGTTTCTCTATCTCTGCGTTTAACTTATTTATATGATCCCTTAGATCTTTAATAAGTTGTGCTACGTTTTCCACTGCTTTGTTGATGGCCTTTCCTATAGACTTAAATTCACCCTCTTCTTCCATTCTTACAGTTAGATCTCCATTAGCCAAATTATTCATAATTTTGGATATTTTATCAAACAATTTTCTTAATTTTTCTTCTTTCTCTATCTCTTTCTCCATATCTTCCTTTAGGTTGTTGAGTACCTTTAATATGTTGTTATATATTTTTCCTATTTCATCATTGTAGAATTTTATTTTAGGTTCAACATTATAATTCCTATTGGCCATTTCAGTAGTAATTCTATCCAATTCTTCCAAATGTCTAATAATTGTCTTTCTAACAAATACCATAGATAAGACAGCAATCAAAATTCCAACAATACTAGCCATTATAGAACTTTTATCTATATTATCAATTTTATTCTCATATTTTTCATTATACATTAAGACAGCTTTGTGCATCTCACTTAATAACTCCATATTGTGGTCTTTTATATACTCTAGCGCCTCCTTAAACTCTGGATCTTTGGGATCTTTTGTATAGATTATTTTAATTTTTTCATAGAAGGGATCCCATATCTCTTTAACTTTAAGTAACTGCTGTTTAATATCCTCTGGAGCAGGGTAGATCCCTCTCTCAGGATTACCGTTAATTAGATCCTTTAGGGTCTTATCAAACTCCTGTGCACATTTTATCATATCTTCTTTATATTCTGTATATCCCATACCTACCATAAATGCATCTTTTGACATTCTCTGAGTTAACATTCTCTGCTTTCCTGCAATATTTATAACATTTCCATCTTCTTTTATCTGACCATGAGATATGACAGTAAAGACAGCAGCACTTATGAGAAGAAGAACCAGTAATGAATAGGTGGCAAACAGCCTAGTTTTTACAGATATATTATTAATTTTCATAGATCTCCCTCACTACAATTTATTTGCGAAGATTAAAAATTATAAAAAACATTTTTAGTTTTTAATTTAATATTTTAAAAATTTAATATATAAACTGTTTGTGTAGATAATCATGTAAGTTTTTAATAAAAAAGTATTAATAGAAAATCAAAAAATAGACCCTTTGAACTATTCCTTCTTATCTTTTCTCATCTTTACAAGGAGTACTGGACACTGAGCCTTTTTACTAACCTTTTCTGCCACACTACCTAACAGTAATCTATCTATTCCACTCTTCCCAGATGTTCCCATAACTATAAGATCCACACCTTTCTTTTCTGCATACTCTACTATCTCCTTAGCAGGACTGCCCTCTAAAATCTCTGTAGTAATACTAACTCCTATCTCCTCTGCTATAGTTTCTATCTTTTTAAATGCCTCCTTACCCTCTTCTTCTAACACTTCCCTCATAGCCTCCCAAAACCCTTCAGTAGGGAGTCCTACAAAGGGCATAATATCTACTACGTATATTACATAAACCTTGGACTTCATCAGTTTCGCTATCTCCAAACCATGTCGTGCAGCCTCTATAGAGACCTTAGAGTTATCTGTAGGTATAAGTATCTTTTTGTATAGCATATTATCTCCTATTGTAGTTATCTCCTCAATATAGTACAACAATATAGTGGTTATAATATTTATAATAGATTGTAATACTGTACTTTATCTATTCTAATTAGCCATAAGTAAAAATATTATAAAAATTAAAAATTATTGTTAAAAATTATAAAAAATTATATTTTATCTTAAGACCAGGATTAAATACTAAAGTTAAATACCCTACGTCTAAAAAATAATTCTAAAAATTAGTCCTTTTTTAACATATAGATCCTATGAAATCTTTATTTTTCTTAAATATTTGTCCCTTATTTAAGTTTAAGATTTTTTATTTTATTAAAAAGAATTATTCCAGATAATTCAAAATGATATTTATTTAAATAATTAAGTTTTTCTATACAATCTCCTTCAACACCTTAGGTATCTCAGAGATCCTCCTTACAACGTAGGCACCTGCGTCCTTTAAAGCCCTCATCTTACTCTCTGCAGTACCTACCCCCCTCTCAATTATTGCACCTGCATGGCCCATCCTCTTTCCCTCTGGTGCACTAACTCCTGCAATGTATGCAACTACAGGTTTTTTCATCTTTTTTATATACTCACTTGCCCTCTCCTCACTACTACCTCCTATCTCTCCTATCATTACAACAGCATCTGTATCTTTATCCCCTTCAAATAACTGAAGGGCATCTATAAAATCTGTACCTACTACAGGATCTCCCCCTATTCCAACACAGGTGGACTGTCCATAACCGTTAACTACCAACTCATTGGCTATCTCGTAGGTTAAGGTACCACTCCTGGAGACCATTCCAATATGCCCTTCCTTTAAAACCCTGGCGGGAATTATTCCCAACTTACCAACCTTGGGAGAGGCTATACCAGGAGTATTTGGTCCTATAATCCTAACACCTTTTTTTCTCCCATAGTTTACTATATCCACAGTATCATGTATAGGAACATGTTCAGTAATGATTACTATTAACTCTATACCTCCATCTATGGCCTCATACACTGCATCCTTCACTGCAGGTGCTGGGACGAAGAGTACAGAGGCATTTGCACCGTGTTCCTCTACAGCCTCCTTTACAGTGTCATAAACAGGTACCCCATGTACCTCCCTTCCACCTTTTCCAGGAGTAACTCCTGCAACTATCTTAGTCCCAATGTCTAACATCTCCTTGGTATGAAAACTCCCCTGTCTTCCAGTTATACCTTGAACGATAGCCTTAGTATTTTCATCCATCAATATCACAGTTCCACCTTAAAAAATATTATAGTTAATCTAAAAAAGATAAAAGAGGCAAAAATTTTTATCTAATAATATATTATATACTTTTACCAAAAGTTATTTATATTATCAATGAATATCCTCTAAGAAATCGAGGATAATGGATAGATGGTGAAAACATGGCAAGGATGCATGCAAGAAAAAGAGGTTCCTCTGGTTCCAAGAAGCCTTTAAGAACAGAAGTTCCAAAATGGGTTACTCTAACACCTGAAGAAGTAGAGAACAAAGTTGTTGAACTGGCAAAGAAGGGATATCAATCTGCAATGATAGGACTTATCTTAAGGGACACCTACGGAATCCCAGATGTAAAATTGATCACTGGAAAGAGTATAAGTAAGATAATGAAGGAACACAACGTCTACCCAGAGGTACCTGAAGATCTATTGAATTTAATGAGAAGAGCAGTTAATTTAAGAAACCACCTAGAGAACCATCCAAAAGATCTACATTCTAAGAGGGGATTACAACTAATAGAGTCAAAAATTAGAAGATTGGTTAAATATTACAGAAGGAAAAAGGTACTACCTGAGAATTGGAAGTACACACCAGAGACTGCAAGGTTGTTGGTAGAGTAAATACTTTAATATTATTTTAAACCCTTAGTTTTTATCGAGGCTGTAATTAAAAGAATTAATCTTTTCAATAAACATAAAGAAACCTACAAATGGTATCAGAAGATGCTCAGAAGTTAGAATTTTTTTTATTTTTTAAACTTTTTTACTTTTTTATTATTTTATAATAATTTATTATTTTTTTAATACTTCTTAATAGGAGCTAAGGTTTTTACTATTTTTTTAAGAGATTTAGATAGGTTCTAATTACTAACATAACATATTTAAGCACATCATACTAAAATATAATAATATAATAGAGTTCAGAGAAGGTGTTATTATGGATATTCAAGTGTTGGAATTTTTCCAAAGGATAACATTATCACCCTTTAATGATATTACATCTTTATCTGCTAGATTTAAAAGTCCAAAATTCTCATTAGAAGAGGAAAACGAAAAATATAAAAAATTGTTATCAGATCTTATCAAAATCGCTCCAGAAAAAGTTACTGAGGAGTCTTATGAAGAAGCGATAAAAAAACTACGTGAATACCTCATTACAGAAAACTCCTCAAGGATTGAGGAGATAGCAAAAATTATGGAAAGAGAGCATTTAACTCCTGAAGAACTTGAAGAATTAAAAAAAGAGATACTCAATATTTTAATCTCCAAGATTTTAGAAATCAAAAAACAAATTGATGAAACGAATAAAATTTTGTGGGAAAAAGTACTAACCAAAGAACTAACAGAAGAAGAAATAAAACAGTTTGAATTTATTGACAAACTTTTCTTTTTGGAGTCCAATATCCTTGGGATAATGGTTGAAAGTAGGGATATTGAAGTAATAAGAGAGTTAATAGGATATTGTTACATACTAATGATAAGGTTTATAAAAATTGTTATTGAGAACAGAGATATAGCAGAACTCAAAGATGACTTCAAAGTTGTAGCTAGAAAAATAAAATCTGTAATTCAAGAACCAGAAGCATTGGATGATTACTTTATAAAGGAACTTTTAGAAGAAGAGTGAATTTACAGAAGGGGTTAGTAATGTTGGAACAGGGAGAAATATGGACTGCTCCTTTTCCATATTATAATAATAGAAAAGAATTACAGGTTAAAATAAGACCTGTTATAATCATTTCAAAAAACAAAATAAATGCTAACAACCTTGATGTCATAATTTGTCAGATTTCAAGACATGATCAAAGACGAATACTAAAACTCCCACTGGAACTTAAAAATAAAGTGTTGGTAATTACTTCCGATGACTTGTTACCTGAAGCCGGAGTAGGACTAAGAAACATCAGTATAATCAAGCCATTCAAATTATTCACAATTCCCAAAGATAATTTACTAAAAGGAAAATATATAGGAGAACTCAAGCAACAAACACTTCAAAATCTATTAAACAAAATCTATAACCTATTTTAAAGGGAATATTTATTCAATTTTACCACTGACTTTTAATTTATCATTATTATTAACTATCATAAACCGTAGAAGTCCAGAGAATATGAATCCTTATCTCTCCAAATGAAAAAGTTTAAATATATTAACTACAATTTCTTTTATACCCTTTTATCTAGCCTTTTATCATATAAGGGGAAATTATTTTGAATATAATTATATAATAATTATAATTATGGTTTGATTAATTTATACTATTTTTTCTTTTAAAGGGATTTATATGAAGTTCAGTGATTATATAGTAGATTTTTTATTAGACAGTGGTATAAAAACTGTATTTTCCTACCCTGGAGAGCAGATAGTTGATATATACAGAGAACTGAAAGATTCTCCTATAAAGAATATCCTGGTTAGACATGAACAGGGAGCAGTGCACATGGCAGATGGATACGCCAGGATCACCAACTACCTAGGTATATGTTTGGCAACTGCTGGACCTGGAGCCACAAATCTAACAACTGGAATATTTACTGCCTATAAAGATTCCTCCTCAACTTTAGCCATTACAGGAAGATGTGAAAGGAAGTATATAAATAAGAACTACTTTCAAGAGGTAGATACAGGTTTTCTAAATATATACAGAGGATATTTCTTAGATAGACCAGATCCTAAGGTTATCGTTGAAGCATTTAACGAATGTTTAAATAGTAAAAAACCTGTATCTCTAAGCATACCTAAGGATATTAATAATATGGAGGTTATAGTAGATAACAACGATTATAATATGGAAGATAATATTTTAAAAGAAAAAATTGAGATCAAAGATAACAATAATATTAAAAAACCTTTAATACTCATAGGCCAGGGAATATACGGCACTTTAAAATATAGGGATTTAATAAAAATAAACAAAATACTTAAGAAGTTAAACATTCCCTTCGTTACCACCTTTCCTGCAAGGGGAGTTATCGAGGAGACTCATAATTATAACTTAGGGTTAGTTGGAAGGAGGGGAACTCCTACTGCAAATAGATACCTCCTAGAGAGCGATAGGATAATCTCCATCGGAGCAAGTTTGTCCTACAACACTATACCTGAGAGTATAAGGGAGGATACCTTAAAAAAGACAACACCCATTAATGTAAGGATTAACTCCCTAGATGACATTAAATATATCATCGAGGAGATAGAGAAAACCCTTCCAGAGGTAGAGTCCCCAGAGAAAGATACCTCTAGGTTAGATTTAGGAGATTACTCCTCGAAGGTACTGGAAATACTGAAAAACATACCTGAAGATAGTATCGTTGTTACAGATGCTGGGAACCATACAGTCTTTGTATCACTACTTAGATTGTGCAAACTACCTAGGAGTATTATCTCCTCCCATGGTATGGGTACTATGGGTTTTGGACTCCCTGCCTCTATAGGTGTTAAGTTTGGATGTATAGATTACAACATCCAGAGGGAGGTTATCTCCATAAGTGGGGATGGAGGTTTCCAGATGAACCTCCAGGAACTTTCCACTTTGGAGGAGAACAACTTAAAAATACTTCTTATAGTGATGAAGAACAATAAGTTAAACGGTTTCTGTAGAATTAAGAATCCAGATTTCAACAAAATAGCAGAAGGATACGGTATAGATAACACGTATATCGAAGATATCGATGATATTAAGCCAAATATAAGATACTATCTAAAAAAGAATAAACCTTACCTCATAGTTGTAGAGTGTGAGGATGAAAGATTGCCTAAGCCATTTGTATAATATTTTAAAAATTATTTTAATTTAAATATTTAATAATATAAATACAATAGAATACAGAGGGATCAGAGATGGAGGAGTTGTTCCAACTACTTACGAGGAACATACACTTCAATGTAACAGAGTTAAGTAGTAAAACCTGGAATCAGAACTGGAGAGTACCTGAAGGTCTTATATCCATAATAGGCATAAAAAATGGAAAGAATCCAGTTTTCTACTACGGAGTTACAGGTAACTACAAAGAGGAGTACGTAATAAATAAGGGGATCTCTGAGAATGGTAATAAATTCATAAATGTAAGGGTGTATTTTAAATTCGATAGGGAGGATATTCTGGAGAAAGAAAAATATATTGTTGCAAATGGGTTCCATGGTCTCCTCCTATGTATTAAGATAGATAAAGATAAGTTTGTAAAAATTGCTGAAAAACTACTTGTACAAGAGTACAGAAGTGGAGATCCTCACATAGTAGAGGTTTTAGAGAAGATGAAAGATAGAAATGTATTTAACAGTATAGAGGAGAGTATTAGGTATATCGCTAATAGGGATTACAACTGGTTAATAGGAAGGTTGAAGTACAAGGCTGGGCTTCTCAACTATTCTGGAGAGGGTTATTGGTTATTGCCTCTTAAAACAAATATGGAGATCACCAAAGGGCTCAAGGTAACAGAGAAAGAGATCGTTGTAGATCTGGAGAGTGTGGAACTCTTTAAAAACTATATAGTGTATGTAGATACTAAGACCGGCGTAGTTAGATACAACAGACGCAGATTGTGTAAAAGTGGGTTTTCACTGGTAGATGAGATAAGAAAACAGATGAGGGACGACATATGTCCTTGGTGTGGTGGGAAACTTAGACTGATCAAGACCAAAAAAGGAGAGTTCTTAGGATGTTCCAACTATCCAGGATGTCTCTACAGGAGATTTTTAAAGAAGGAAGAGAGGGTAAAAGTTGAAGGGGGTGGAAGTGCTCCAAAGGATCAGTCCCTTCCCATAAGGTGATAGTATGAACAAAGAATTATATCAGCTTATAGAGGACTTTAAGAGGGATAAGCGTCTTCAATATCTTGATGAGGCTGCTACTAAACAGGCTGTAGTTCTAAGGATTTTAAAGGCCTTGGGGTGGGATCCCTTCAATATAGATGAGGTCTATCCAGAGTACTCTGTAGGTGGTGGGAAGGTAGATTACGCCCTTAGATGTAACGGTAGAATCAAAGTGTTCATCGAAGTTAAGAAGGCAAATGAAAACTTGGAAAGACATCAGGAACAACTGTTAAAGTACTCCTTTCAGGAAGGTGTTAAACTTGCAGTATTAACAAATGGTATAAGTTGGTGGTTTTATCTACCACTACGTGAGGGAAGTTGGGAACAGAGAAAGTTCTATACAATCGAGATATACGAACAGGATAGTAAAGATATTGTGGATAAATTTGAAGAGTTTCTATCCAAAAAAAATGTAATTTCAGACAAGGCTGTAGAAAATGGTGAGAGGCGCTACAAAAGTATTCAGAAACAGTACCTAATAAAGGAAACACTTCCAAAGGCCTGGGAGAAGATAGTGACAGAACCTGATAATCATCTAGTTGAGATTTTGGCCAGTACAACAGAGAAACTATGTGGTTATAAACCTGATAATGATACTGTAAAGAGATTCCTAGAGAAGATAAAAAAGATATGTCAGATAGTATTTACAGAGTCAAATACAAATCAAAACTCGGTGATATCTCCGGAAAACTACGTGGGAAAATCTATAGTGGGATTTACCTTTAAAGGTGTTAAATATCCTGTACATACATGGAGAGGTATGTTAATAAAGATCGCTGAAATAATGTATTCCCTACATAAAGAGGAGTTTGAGGAGAAAGTTTTTAAGTTAAGGGGACGAAAGAGGCCCTATTTTACAAAGAATCCCAACGATTTAAAAGTTCCCTATAGGATAGATAATACAGATATCTATATGGAAACTCGTTTCAGTGCCGATGGTGTAGTTAGACTCTCTAAGAGAATAATATCCCTTTTTGGGTATAAGGAGGAGGATCTTATAATTGAGACTAAGGAGGGAAGGGAGGTTTAAGTGGAATGGATAATTAACTATGTTATTAAATTAATTATTATTATAAAAATTATTAAAAAAATAAAAAAGAGTGAAAATATTTAATAATTTTATATTTTATTCTATTAGGATATTTTCTAAATATTGCATAATAGAAAAGATTATTGTTTCTTTGGGGTATAATTATGATAAATGAAAGAAAAATTGCACCACATATAATAGATAACAGTCCAGGTAGGGAACTGTTGAAGGTTATAAAGGATCAACTTAAAAGATCGAAGGAGGCAAAATTTGCAATAGGGTATTTCTTTCTAAGTGGGTTTTCCTTAGTTAGGGAAGATTTTCCAGAAGAATTTTCAAAACGTCCTTTTTTGAAAATTATAATGGGAAATGAAACAACATACTCCACAAAGGAGGAGTTGGTAGAGGGATATAATTTAAGGGAGTTATTTAAACAGAGGATGATAGAGGAATTGCAAGAAAAAGAATTCAGTGAGGATCAGATAAAACAATTAAAAACACTAAGAGATTTTATAGCAAAAAATATAATAGATGTAAGACTCTACGATAGATCTAGATTACATGCAAAACTGTATCTATTTCTAAGGGATCCTGAGGAGAGGTACAGTTCGCCAGGTTTGGCAGTGGTAGGATCCTCCAACTTTACAAGGGAGGGCCTTGTTAGAAATAAAGAGTTAAATATTTTACTTACTTCACGAGAGGATGTTTTGTATTTGGATCGATGGTTTGATGAGTTGTGGGAGGAATCTGTCGAATTTAGGGAGGATCTATTAAAAGTTATAGATATCTCTGGAGTACTACCTGGGAGTCCCTATCCAAAGATCGGTAAGTTAATCGATTCCCAGACTCTCTTTAAATATCTAGTGTATAGATGGTTTGAAGGGAGGGTATTGAACCTTCTAAAAAAGGATATTCTCTTAGAGTTTCAACTTGTAGGGGTAGTTAATGCCGTTGATAAAATCAATTTTTACAATGGAGTAATACTGGCAGATTCCGTTGGTCTTGGAAAAAGTTTTATAGCGTCTACGATAATAGGGGAGTTTTTAAATAAGAAACACCCTGCCTGGGTTCCTGAGGATAAAGATCCCTCTGTTATGTTAATACTACCTCCATCTATAATAAATCAATGGGAGGAGTTGTTAATTTATTCACAGTATTTTTTGAAGGATAACAAGATAGATAAAGTAAAAGATAAAGGTAATTTTAAAATTTATAAGGTATTTGATAAAGAAAATAAATACCTTGGAAAAATCGCCTTTTTATCCTTGGGAAAATTCCAAAATTTAAAGGAACATGATCTAAAAAAATTTGCAGAAGAGTACGATTTTTTTGTAATAGACGAGGCACATAAGTATAGAAATAAAAATACGAATAGATGGAGAAACGTTAGAAAATTGCAGAAGAAAGAGAGTGGCTTTTCCAATAAATTTTTACTTCTTACAGCGACGCCTCTTAATAACTCAATTAACGATATTTTTAACCTTATAAGGTTGTTTATGGATGATACCTTTACGCCCTTTATGATTAAAGGGGTTCCAATAGTAGATCTGATAAAGAGATACAAGGATTTAAAAAAAGAGTTTCAAAAGAAGGGAGATACTAAAATAAAAAGGGAGTTAAAAAAGGTGGCAACAGAGATAAAGCAGAAGGTACTTGATGAGATAATGATCCTTAGGACGAGAAAGTATATTATGGAACAGTTCAAAGATATAAAGATAAACGATAAACCGCTAGTTTTTAAGGATCCAATACCTTACAGTCTCGACTACTCTCCCTTTTATACAAAGGACTACAAGTCCCTTATAGAGGTAATTAACAACAATCTTAACAAGATCTTATTTGAACATACTAAGATCTACGGTACAAGGTACGTAGTATTTGAGGAGGATACCTTAGATGGGGAGGAGGCAGATAAAAAATTTATAGAGGTGGCAGATCTATTTAAACTTTTACTTGGAAAAAGGTTGGAGAGTAGTATATTTTCCTTTGAAACTACACTTAGGAGAATCTATGAAAAAGAAAAGATCTTTTATAATATTTTTAAAATGGAAATAAAGGGAATAAAAGATATGGAGGATTTAAAAAAGGTGATTAAGAGGGCAGTTGATAGGGCAAAAATAGAGAAGGAACTTGAAGAAGTTAAAGAGGAGTACAACATTGAGGAGGAAAATGAAAAAACCTGGTTTAACAGGGTTATAAAGTTAATCTCTGAATATGGGGAGAAGGCACAGGAGGAAAAGGGATATTCAGATGTGGATTTATTTAAACTTGGTTTAGAAGTAGTTATTCAAAATTTAGAAAAAGATTTACGATATATGGAAGAGATATTTAAAGAATTGGATAAACTTAAAGAAAAGGAGAATGGGGAAATAAAAATAGTTGGTAAATTACCTACAGATAAAAAAGATGTTATTGAACCTTCCATATACCTCTATCAAAATGATCCAAAGTTTGAAACATTGAAACAGATTATTGGACTTCCCTCTTTTAAATCTGAAAAGTTAAAGGACATTCCTTCCCTATATGGTAAAAAAATATTGATTTTTACTCAATATAAGGATACTGCCTATTATATTTATCATAATCTCCTAAATTGGATAAATAAAGAAACTGACATCCATAGATGGCTCAAAGATAAAAATAATAGAGTTAAAATTGGAATTGTAACAGGGGACACTGATATAAATGCTAAAATTAACTATATTAAAAGATTTTCTCCTAGAGCCAATAGTGGTTATGAGGAGGTGAATAAGTACGGGGAGATCGATATTTTAATATCAACAGATACTCTAAGTGAGGGGGTAAATTTACAGGATGCAGATGTAGTTATAAATTATGATCTGCCCTGGAATCCGATGGTTATTATCCAGAGGGTGGGGAGGGTTAATAGAATAGGTAATGAGAAGGAAATATACATGATAAACTACATGCCCTCAAAAGAGATAGAGGTAATCGTTGGTATCCTTAGAAAGTTAAAGGAAAAAATTGACGATATAACTTTAATTGTAGGAAAGGATGTAAAAATACTTTCGCCGGAGGAGGAGATAAGTATTGAAACCTTTGGAGAAAAAATAAGGGATATATCGAGGAGTACTATAACAGATCTAGAATCCTACAACATCTCTGAAGACTTTAAGAATTTTATTCCAGAGGGGATACCGAAGGAGCAACTTGATGAGTATAAGTTGTTAAATGTAATTCAGTATGAACTTGGATATACTAAGGAGGACTTTGAAGAAGTTATAGGGATGGATAAGGGACCTTACTATTCATATATTAAAGGTAGTGATAAAATTATAAGTGTCTATGAATTTTATCGTGGTAAGTATAAGGTTATGAAAAAGATTTTAAGTATAGGGGAAGATGGAGAGATAACCTACGAGACTCCTCTAGTTTTCTTAGATTTAATAAGGGAGAGGAAAAGATCTCCACAAAAGATTGAGAATGCCATTGAGAAATTAAAAATAGTGAAAGAGGAAGTAGATAAAATAAAGGAAGAACTTAAAGAAGGTTATAATCACAGGCAAAAGGGATTTTTGTACAATTTATACAGTACTTTAATTTTTAAAAGAAGGGAAGTTGGAGAAAGGGAAATTAAGAATATTGAAAATAAACTTAAAACTGTTATGATCGTACTTAGAACAATCCCTCATTACCTGTACTCAAAAGAGATAAAGCCATTACTTGTTTCCAAAGGACTAATTGAAGTAAGGAGGAATAACGATATTAAAATAAAAGATTTCAAAGGGACAGTAGAAACTCTCTTTGAATTTTTTAAGGAGAAGGGACTTACAGATATAGAATCTTTAAAAATAAAGGTGAATCATGTTGGGTGGTACTATGAAGTTGGAGATAGAGAAGATAATAAAAAAAGAACTTGAAAGGTATAAAAAAGTTAAAGAGATTAAGATAGGTGGTAAAAAATACAACCTTTACGTTGTGCCCGATTTTTGTGATGAAGATATAAACCTATACGAGGGCTTTTTGTTTGTTAAAACAAAGGATAAAAAGGAAATTTCATATTTTAAAACAAAATATAAGTCTCCTGTTGATGGTTACGCTCCAAGGTTGGCCTTTATTATTTACGAGGATAATTATTTATTGATCAAAGACTATAGAAGAAATAAACATATTATAAAAACTCTAAAGAAGATCAACAGAACATTTTTAAATAAACTTAAAAAAGCCATAAGGGACCCTACAGAGGAGAATTTAAAGAAACTTTTTGATAGGACTGACGTTATAGAGGAGTTCTATATACTTTATAAGAAATCTAGGGAGTACTTACTTAAAAATATCAAAGGGATCTCTGAGGAGGAGAAGAGGGAGGAATTTGTTGATAACTTTATGATGCAGATGCTCACTTTGTGGTATCTCCAGGAGAGAGGTTTTTTCAACAACGATACCAATTACTTTATAACAAAATTCAAAGAGATGTATCAGAAAAAACTTTTCCCTGTATTTGATAATTACTATCAATTTTTAAACTATCTATTTGAGAAAATTAGTGGATATGAGGATGCTCAATATTATGAAGATGAATACACTGGAAAGGTTGTTGTTATTGGGCCCGCTGTTTTTTTAAATGGGGGACATAATGAGGCAATTACAATACCTGATGAATGTTTCTACAGGGAAGGGATAACAGAAGTCCTTATAGAGACTCCTCCAAACAAAGTTGGTGATGAAGTCCCTCTTTTTAATCTCTTTGAAAGTAGAGATTGGACCGAGGGGAATATCGATGAATTTGTACTTGGGGCGATCTATGAAAAGTTGATTAACTATATGGAAAGGAAAAAGTTAGGTGCCTACTACACTCCTGAGGAGATCACCTCCTATATCTGTGAAAATACGATAAAACCCTATTTGGTAGATAGAGTTAATGAGAGATTTAGTAGGGAGTTTAAAAATATAGATCATACTATAGAGGAGGGCGATAAAGAAATAATTCTATATCTTTTTAAGGAGTTAAAGGAAATAAAAGTTCTCGACCCTGCAGTAGGATCTGCCCACTTTTTAGAGAGTGCAATAAATACCCTTTTAGATGTATATGAAAAAATATGGTATAGGGCAAAGGACATTGGGATAGAGGAACTTGATATTATTACAACAGATGAAAGGGGAGATATTAAAAAGATAAATCTTATGGATATTAAAAATGAGGATGAATTTCAGTTGTTGGTAAAGTTCTTTATAATTCTCTCAAAGAACATCTATGGGGTGGATATAAACCCATCTGCAATAAAGGTGGCGAAGGCAAGGTTGTTTTTAACCCTTGCTAAGCACTTCAAAGTTAGGAAGGGGAGGGATCTATTCATTAGGTTTCCAAATGTACATTTTAATCTTAGAGTGGGAAATTCCCTTATTGGATACGTTGATCTTAAGAGGGAAGAGGGAGGGGAACAGGTTAAACTCGATATGTTCTTAGGGGAGGGAGAGGTTAATCATATCGTTGAGAGGATAAAGGTAGTTAAGGAGTTAAAACCATACCTTAAAAAAATAGCAAAATCCTTAGATATGGAGGGGGATATTTTAAAGGAAATCGAAGAGTTAAATAGAATTCTCTCTAAAGATAAAATTAACTGGGGGGATCTTAAAAGGGTTTTAGAGGTGAAGGAGAAGTTAATAACCATACTTATCGCCTCTTTAAACTCCAAATACGCAATACCTTTAAATGAGTTGTTGAGGGATATTACAGAGATCTTTAATCAGAAGTTAGATGAAAAATTTGCAGAGGAGTATGGAATTGACTTAGAGGATTTAAAGAAGGTAAAAACGTTCCATTGGATCTTCGAGTTCCCAGAGGTGTTTTTAGAGAGGGGAGGGTTTGATGTTGTTATTGGGAATCCGCCTTATGGGAATACTCTTAGCCAAATAGAAAAAAATATATGCTACGATTATTCTTCAGCTGCAAATGAAACTGCAGCTGTTTTTGTTGAGAGAATTATTCCATTAAACAGGGGGAATGGATATTTTTCTTTTATTATAACTTATGCAATAACATTTCATAAAGGTTTATCAGGAGTCAGAAATATGATTTATAAAAATTATAAGGAGTGTATTATATCTACTTTTGATAGAGATAAATGCAGGTTCTTTGAAGGAATGTCACAGTCAGTTTCTATAATATTATGTAAAAAGAAGGTGCCTTACTCTCAAGGACAATTTTACACATCCAAAATGTTTAGGAGAATGCCTGAAATTGATAAAATAGAATATCAACTTGCTAATGATTATCTTTTAGGTGAAAAAATCGGAGTTCCATTCTCAGATCCGCACAGGTTGCCAAAAATAGGCGATAAATTAACTTTAGAAATTTTAAAAAAAATATTAACAAATAATAATTGTGTAAAAGATATCTTATTAAATAATTCAAATGATAAAATATGGATAAGAAAAACAGGAAATTATTGGTATAATGCTTGGAATATTAAACCATATGATGGAGAAGCTATTACTCCTATATCTGTAGCTAATGGTTATAAATATTTCTTATTATTGCTTATAAATAGTAGTCTTTATTATTTATGGTTTAGAATATATGGAGATGGGCATAATATGACATTAGATATAATGAAGGCATTACCCATTCCACCAAAAGAAAAAATAATTATTTCTAATAAACTCCTATCACATATTTCAAATCTTTTAATGGATTTCTTATTCTATAATTTTGATAAAGAACATAATCGGTTTAATACTTCTAATATTAAGCCACTCATAGACATTTGTGATATTCTACTTGGAAAGTTATATGGTTTTACAGAAGAAGAGATTGATTATATTTTAAATTATGACGATATTATAAGAAATGGCAGAAAAATACCCGTAATTCTTGATAGACTAATAGAAATTGTATTATTTGATTGTCATATTAATAAAAATCTTTTTGATTATAAAATAATAAATTATATCATTTATGAACTTTACTTCAAAGAAAAATTCGCAGAAGATGGTTTATATCCAGAGCCAAAGGAGTACCTACTGGAAACAGTTTCAAAACTCCTCAAACCAATAAACTACGATAGATGGGCAGAGTTGTACTGGAAAAAACAGTTAGAAGAAAACATATCAAAAGATGAAGAGGAAGAACTTAAAAAATTAGAAGAAGAAAACCTAAAAACTATTAAAGAAGTTTATAATTCTATAAAAAACAATTCAGAAGTTAAAAAATGGATTGAAAAAATAAAATCCCATAAATGGGTTAAAGTGATAGAGGGCGAAACAGAAGAGGAAAAACTCTAAATTTTTGAATATTTTTTAAATATATTTTAATTTATAATTAATATTTTTATAAAAATAATTATTAAAAAAATAAAAAATAGTGTTCTAATTGAGGAGTTAGAAATAATTAAAATTATTAAAATAAGAAAGGCATATATTTAAAAATTTAAGGGCCTATAATGAAGTAAGTTATGGAGAGATTCTATAAAAAAATAATTTCTATAAAGTAGAGAGGAAAATAGTATATCACGTTGATCTCACATTTTACATCCCTACACCTATAAACATTAAGTGATACCATGGAGTTGCACATAGACGAGAAAAAACTTCTAAAGATATTCCAAGACACTGGAAAAGAGGAGATACCTGTCGAGGAGTTATCCAAAAACGAACTTATGGGATCTGAGACAAAGGTTATGAGAAGTGCCCTATGGCTCTCAGGTAAGGGGTTAGTAGATATTGTAGAGAGGAAAAGAAAATATGTAAAACTAACAGAGAGAGGGGAAAAAACCTTAGAGGAGGGACTCCCTGAAAGGAAGATAGCAGAGTACCTTAAGGAGAAGGGCATTACATCTATCCCTGTAAAGGACATCAAAGATATCCTAGATAGATCAGAGATAAACCCTGCACTTGGACACCTAAAAAGAAAAGATATCGCCAAAATCGAGAAAGGGATTGTACACTTTAAAAGTTTAGACTATAGAGATGAGGAGGAAGAAGTACTTAAAAATATCAAAACAAATGGCAGTATAGAAAAATACTCTCCTGAGATTCTAGAGGTACTTAAAAAGAGAGGACTTATTGAGGTAGAGGAGATAACGGAGAGATCTATTAGATTGACTGAAAAAGGTAAGGAATACATAAAAGAGCCTATAGAGATTAAGGAGGAGATCTCCCAACTAACAAGGGAGGATATCATCACCGGTAGATGGAAAGAGTGCTATATCAGGCCCTACGACGTAGAAGTTCCCACAGAGGAGGTTTATCCTGCAAAGTATCATCCATTAACTAGAGTGATATATGAGATTAGGGAAGTGTTATTAAGTATGGGATTCAAGGAGGTAAAGAGTCCAATAGTGGAGACAGAGTTCTGGAACTTCGATGTACTCTTTGAACCTCAGGATCACCCTGCTCGGGATATGCAGGACACCTTCTTCTTAAAGTATCCTAAAAGTGGAAAGGTGCCTGAGGAACTTCTAAGGAAGGTTAAAGAGGTACATGAAAGAGGTACTGTAGATGGGAGGAGGATATCCAAGGGATGGAACTATAGGTTTCAGGAGGAGATATCTAGAAGAACAGTTTTAAGGACCCATACTACAGTATCCTCTATTAGATACTTGGCGTCCCTATCCCAGGAGGAGAGGGAGAAACCTCATAAGGTATTCTGTATCGATAGAGTATTTAGAAACGAGGCCATAGACTACAAACACCTACCTGAGTTCTACCAGTGTGACGGTATAGTTATGGATAAGGATGTTAATTTCGATAACCTTATTGGAATATTGGTGGAGTTTCTAAGAAAATTAGGCTTTGATCGGGTTAGAGTTAGGCCTGCATACTTCCCATTTACAGAACCATCCTTAGAGGCAGAGGTCTATCTAGAGGGCAAAGGTTGGCTCGAGATATTGGGGGCAGGTATATTTAGGCCTGAAGTCCTTGAGCCCTTAGGTATAGATAAACCTGTACTGGCCTGGGGAATTGGATTAAGTAGGTTGGCGATGCTTAAGTTGGGGTTGAAGGATATAAGGGAACTACATAGGAACGACTTGAAATGGTTGAAAAGTGTTAGGTATGCACCTTAGTTTTTAATAATATAATAATATTTAATATTAATAATCAATTATAAAAGAAGACTAAAAATTCTTAAAAAGAGAAGTTAATAAAATCCTGTCCTACTTCTCTAATACTCAATGTAGAATAGATAATTGGGATAGATTTTACTTTTTTACCTTGTATTTACTCTTTAATAAACATTTTTTAAGATTTTCTATTTTTAATGTTGATTATTTTTTTATTATAAGTATAAACAGTTAATATTTAATATATAAATAATTGTAATAAATAATAAAAAAAAGAGTAGAAATCCAATTACCTTTTCTCACTGAATACTCAACTTCAATTTTTTATATTGGGATATAATGACAAGAAAAGTAATAATAGTAGGTGCAGGACCTGGAGATCCTGAGTTGATAACTTTAAAGGGAAAGAAAGCCATAGAGGAAGCAGATATTATCGTATATGCAGGTTCTCTTGTAAATAGGGAGATCCTAAAATACAACAAGAAAAACGCTAAGATCTACAACAGTGCAACTATGGATCTGGAGGAGATAGTTAAGGTTATGGTAGAGGGGGTGGAAAAGGGTTTAAAGGTAGTAAGACTCCACACTGGAGATCCCTCTATTTACGGTGCAATCAAGGAGCAGATAGATGAGTTAAAGAAGTACAATATAGATGTTGAGATAATACCTGGGGTAACTTCCCTATCTGCAGCGGCAAGTTCTTTGAAGGTAGAGTTAACACTTCCAAAGGTATCTCAAACTGTTATAATTACGAGACCTGAAGGAAGAACACCGATGCCTGAGAGGGAGAATTTAAGGGAGTTGGCTAAACATGGATCCACTATGGCCATATTCTTAGGAGTAAGTATGATAGATAAGGTTGTATCTCAATTGATAGAGGGAGGATATAGGAGAGATACTCCAGTTGCAGTAGTATATAAAGCCTCCTGGAAAGAGGAGAAGATCGTTAGAGGTACATTGGAGGATATTGTTCCTAAGGTTAAGGAGGCAAATATAAGAAAAACTGCATTGATAATAGTGGGTGATGTACTGGATCCAAAAGATTACGATTATTCAAAACTTTACGATAAGGACTTTGAAACGGAGTATAGAAAAAGGAAGTTATAAAACCTCAATTCCCATTAAGTAATGATTTAAATAATAAACAATAAATATAATAAAAAAAATTAAAATATAATACCTTTAATGAAATTAATAATAGCAATCTTTATCTCTTATTTTGATTTTATACCTTTTCTTATACTTTTATTATAATTATTATTTTTATCAGAATTTTTTAATGGAAATTAAAGTTTATTTTTTACTTAATTAGTTATTTTATTTCCCATCACATATGTTAATTATAACCTCTTTTAGTTTATCTAACCCATCCCCCCTAAGTCCAGAACCTTCAATTATACAGTGGCAACTTTTACAGTACTCTCTAATTTCATCTAACAGTTTATCGAGTTGTTCCCTATCTGCTATATCTATCTTATTCACAAATATCAAATAAGGTACTCCCATACTCTCTAAAGTATCTATTATCTCTTTATCCCTTTCTATTACCCCTCTACTCCCATCCAATACTACAACAGCGAAATCAACACCTGCAAGAGTTAATTCCCTCATAAACTGAAAACGTTCCTGGCCAGGAGTACCAAAAATATGGATCTTCTTTCCATCTAATACCAAGTTCCCATAATCTATGGCCACAGTAGTACCTTTATAATCTGTTTTTCCTATTTTATCAAGTATACTTTCCATTATTGTAGTTTTTCCAACATTCTCTACACCTAAAATTACAACTTTCCAATTTCCCATAGTATCACTGTATATTCATAACCTGTATTTTCTAATACTTTATTAATTTCTAATAAAAAATAATATCCTCTTATTTCTACAATACCTAAAAAAGAGATTTTTGATATTCAATTCATTAATATTAAAAAAATAAAAAATTAATTCATAAAGAGTTTTCTCCTACTCCTCTCGATGACACCCTCTGCTGCCCTCTCCCCCATCATACCTTTTATCTCCTTTACAAGTGCCTGGGATGCCACAGGTGTTGTTGGGTTTATTTTAATATCTTTGGACTTTTCTATCAATTCTTCGTCTATGTTGTTTAATACATCTAATGCTACCTTTAATCCCTTCTGATCTTCTAGGAGATTCATAGAGGAAGCGCTCTTTATAACCAACTCTACATTGAGGGCTTTTAAAAGACCATGAATTCCAGATGTCTCCACTATAGAGGCTAAGGTCTGGAGTGCCATAACTATCTGCTGTTCCACCATCTTCTTGGGCGCACCAATAACTTTTCTACCTACCTTGTAGTACTCTAAAATCCCTGCCAGTGCTATAGCAGTTGTAAGTACTCCCATATCTGAGACTGCAGATACCACATCTATAGGCTCTATATAGGCTTTTTTACCGATACTTTCCACCAGTTGAATACACCTATTCAACTGCTCTTCTGTTAAATACTCCTTTCCATCTAAGGAGGTACAACCTATAACATAGTGATCATGTTGAGGTGTACCTGGAACTGCAGCAGGGTGCATTGATGAGATACCTATATCTTTTCTCTCTCTTAGTTCATACTTAAGGCATGAATACAGGGCGATTGGAGAAATGGTACAGGTGGTTAAGATTATTGCATCCCTTGGTAGATAGGGTATTATATTCTTGGCAATATTTATAGTATAACGTCCAAAGGGTGTAAATAGTATATGTACCTCTCCATGCTTTCCAGCCTCTATATCGTCGTTAGTAACTTTTACTCCTGTCTCCTCAATCTTCTCCCACATATCTTCGCTAAGCATGTTTCTATTAGGTTCTGCAAGTACAACATCATGTCCTCCTTCGGCGAACTCTATGGCCATTCTACTTCCACCATATGGAGGTTCCCCTCCAAAGAGTTCTGGAAGTTTAAGTTTGTTGATATAGAGGTTTTGATTACCTGCGCCGTATATTGAAACTTTCATATTTTCACCTAAATACTCTTTTATTAAAATTAGATATTATTGTTTATAATAATTCTTATAAAAATAGTTATCAAAATAATTAAAAATATAAAAAAGAACCTTAGTTCCCACCAAGTAGTGATTAAAAGAACAATGAAAACAATCAATATAAAAAATATCTTAGGATCTTTCTGAACACTTAGGTAAGATAGAATATCTCATTCTGAATTCCTGTATTAGAAGATATTTAGAGGATCATTTTTCTTCATTCTTCTTTTTAAATTTTTCTGTTTTTTAAATATTATTCTTTATTTTTTATTTTTATTAATTTTTATAATTATTTTTATTATTCTTTAAACTATTCTTTTGATGGGAACTAGGGTAAAAAAGATTATTAATACCAATTAAAAGAGAAGATATAACTATTCCAAATCTTTCTGAATACCAAAACACTAACAAAAAATCTACCATATTCTGTTAGAGAAAATCCATCTTTTCCAATGTTCAAGAATAAAGAAGAGAATTAATCTATTTTGTTTTACTTTTTACCCATTAACACCTTTTTTAATATTTTTATGAAATATTTAATTCCCTTCTCAACTCTCCCATAGTAGACCGCCTCTCTGCAAAGGCGTCATGTCTATGGATGCTCTCCTTGTTAATCTGTCTAACTAACACCTGGGTATCGTCAGGCAAATATTTAAACTCCTCTACTATTCTCTTTATCATCTCTCTTGCACAATCCTCAACGAATTTTGGATTTCTATGGGCAGTCTCTACCACATGCGCCTCATCAACCCTCTTCAGTAGTTCATATACCTCTCCACTCATGGACTTTCTTATAATCTCTATAATCTTCCCAATACTTACATTGTAGCCCTCTGGAACCTCTATCATTACCGTTCCTATACCTCTCTGATTATGGGTTGCAACAACTACAGCATCTAGTATCTTTTCTATATCCTCATCTGAAAATCCTTTCTTTTTCAAATTCTGGACAGTTTTCTCCTTTAGGAGATTCTGGGCACAGGGACAGGCTGTAATACCTACAACCTCTGCACCAACCATCTTCTTAATATGAATGTTTCCCTCATTGTCCTTTATTCCGTAGGCCCTACCTATGATCTTACATATTCCTTGTGAGGGTTTGTTAGTTATGGGAGATCTCTCCTCTAGAACGTAATCTCCATACATAAGAACCTCTGCCCTTGTTGCATATTCATGCCTCTCAAAGAGTTTCTTTACAATATTTACACACAACTCCTCTATTCCGTAGATCTCCTTGACTACCAACTTCTCTATAACCTCCTCGATAACCTCTGGACTTCTAGACATATGTATGCCCTTCTGGGAACTTGGCAAGTCTACAAATACCTCAAAGGTTGGAAGTAGTATTATAGGCCTCTTGTTTTTTCTATGTATCTTTACAAGTTTCTTTAAGTTGATGATCCCTACCCTTGTTAGAGATATTTTGATCTCAGGTTCTGTAGCCTGGACATCACAGAACATAATGACACCTTAATTGTTATTTTTCCCAATAAAGTACCCTAGCAGAACTCCACAGAATAGACCTATAAATAAATATGCAATATCTATAACTACAGCATAGAACCCATGGTTATTTACAGAACAAATTGTCCCTGGAGAGGAACTTAAATTTCGCAAAATAAAGAAGTTTCCCTCTCCTGTATAGTTGTGATTGATTTCCTTAAGTATATCTATATCCATCTGGGCGTAGGCTATGCTGTATTTGTAGTAGAGAGCCTTATAAAAGGTATTGTTAAAGGAGTTGGCGTATTCATAGTACCCCATAGCACTTACTGGTAGGTATCTATACTTACCCATTACTTTGTATATTCTCTTCTCTGCTCTCTCTTTTAGATAATCTGTGTCTGTATTGTAGTTAAGATACGTAGTAGCATACACGTAGGCATCTATACTCTCTGTTATGGAGAGAAGATACTCTCCCTTTTCATAGTACTCCTTAGCCTTATCCAACTTTTCCTCAGCATCTTCTATAAGTCCAGTTTCAGGTAGTACCATGGAACAGTAGAGGACTACTACCTCGGCGTTATCGAGGTACTTCTGGGCTAGGGGCATCAGTTGGTACTCATCTATGTGCTCACCATCTGGAAGAATACCTTCATCTGATGAGAGTCCCAGCCACCAAATAGCACTTTTTCCTCTCCATTTTCCATAGGAGGCGTACTCTATGGCAGAGAAAGGATTATCGTTGTAGTATTCCTTCCAGGCCTTATCTATTAGATCTTCACTTTCATAGATTCTACTCTTAGATGCCAAAATATACTCAAAGTTATTCTTAGTAAGTTTTTTATTTTTAATTATTTTCTTTTTATTTTCGATATCTTCCTGTATATTTATCAAGTAATTCTTTAAATAACTTCTTTTATCAGTACTCTCAATATAGTTTAAGGTGGTGTTTATAGTCTCAAGATTGATCATAACTCCAAAGGCCTTTGAGGTGGCAGCATAGTAATAACCTTGAGAGTATAACTTCTTCGCCATTTTTAAATCATTACTACATTCTTTCAGTCTCTTCTTAAGGTTCGTCTCCATCTGATAGTTCAGTCCAACGTTAAGGTTGTTATTCAATCTATCATTTACATAGTTATAACTATTCTCAGTAAGTTTTAATACCTCATCTGCAAGATTTTTCATCTTTCTCCTATAAGCCTCCTCAAGTATAGGATTAGAAGTGTAGTTCTCCTCAACTAAGGTGTAATTTGTAAAGTAGTAGATAGCGTCGTATATACTCCTAACCTCAACAACCTTTACTCCTAATTTTTTTCCATACTCTACCACATCAATAGTGGTATTACCACCTTCAGTAGATAGACCCTCTAAAGTAACGTATCGCTCTCCGTAAGGTATTAAGAAGTACCTGGCACCTGCCACCTTGGCAGCCTTTAACTTCTCCAATATTCCTCCTACAGGTCCAATACCTCCATCTGGGTATATCATCCCTGTCATCATAACGTCCCTATTGATACTCCAGTTGTTCAACTCTGCAATAGTGGCCACACAGAGGGCACCTCCTGCCGAGGGACCTCCAACTATTGGAACTTTTGATCTCACTATATAGTACACATCGTAGTCCTTCTGATTCTTATTACATACGTCAAATGCCACCTTTGCAGCAATTCTCGCTGAACTCTGCATATCCATCTCAGTTACTGGTAGTGTATCTATAAAGACATGGCCGCTTCCATTGGATACCCTTACATCGATGTTGATAGTAGTTCCTACATATCCATAATCTGTTTTAGAAACTGCTGGTACTGTTATAGTTACATCTCCAAAGGCTATATTGAGGAAGATAGATATTAAGAGAAAAAGTAGATACTTTTTCATGTTTTATCTACCTCTTTGTTTAAGTTTTTTAAATAGAGATAATAAAAGTAATAAATATTATAAAAAATATTATTATAAATGTAGTGTAAATACAGTTGTGAGCCCTTTTTTGGTTATTAAAATAGGTTTATCGATCTTCCCAGTGAAAGGAAAAAAGAGGTTTTAAAGATTTATAGTAATCTATTTTTTATTATTACTATAAATGTCTATTATTTTAACGATAATCACTCTTAGAATATCCTAAAATCAATAAAAGAACTCTCTCCTTATACTTATTCGGTGAAAATTATGGATTATGATCATATGTTCCATATTGCCAAAAAAGTGGTAGATAGTATTGAAAAGGGAGTAAAACCTCTAATTGGATGGGAGAGATCTGACGAAGTGGTAAAAATTGGGGCAGATGGTACTCCAACTAAGAGAATAGACGTAATTGCTGAGAACATTGCAATAAATTCCATCGAGAGGCACTGTAGTGCAGTACTTATAAGTGAGGAGATAGGGATTAAAAAGGTGGGAGATGGACCACCAGAGTACCTTATTGTATTAGATCCTATAGACGGCACATATAACGCATTGAACAATCTTCCTATCTATTCCGTCTCTATAGCTATAGGTGAGATACCTAGGAGAAATAGAGATATTGATGCAATAAAAAGTATGGATATAAGAGATCTGGAGTTAGGAATGGTAAAGAATATTGCAACAGGAGAGATATACTACGGAAGGGCTAATAAGGGTGCTTATATCTTAGAGAAAAATGAGAAGGAATGGAAAAGAATAAAGGTATCTGATACTAAAAATTTGAAGGATGCTTCAGTAGGTGTCTTTGCCTACGGTTTAACAACTAATACACTGAATTTTATAAAGGATAGAAAGGTAAGGAGGATAAGGATATTTGGCTCTGCAGCCTTGGAGATGTGCTATGTGGCCAGAGGAGCCTTAGATGCATTTATAAATGTAAACGAAACTACACGACTATGCGATATTGCAGGGGGCTACGTTATACTTAGGGAATCTGGAGGGGTTATTACCGATAGGGATGGAAGACCCTTAAATATGAGATTGGATGTGAAGGAGAGGACATCTTTAATATGTTCAAATAGAACACTCCACAGGAAGTTAGTAGGTATATTTGGGAACAAGTGGGCACTGAAACCTACAAAGTTTGGAATAATATCTCGGATAGATAGGGAGGAAGCATTAGATCTCGTTGTTCAGATTATTGATTATTTAGAATCTAAAGGTGTAGGCTATCTCTTAGAGGAGGAACTCTATAAAACTTTAAAGGATAAGATGGATATAGATAGATACGACTGTAAGGTGATGGAGGATATTAGAGAAATATCCCATATGTTGTCCATAGGTGGCGATGGTACTGTATTAAGGGCATCGAGGCTGATAGGTGGAAACGAGGTACCTATAATCAGTATAGATATGGGTACCGTTGGTTTTCTTACAGAGTTCAGTAGGGATGAGGTATTTAAGGCTATAGATATGGTTATAAGGGGAAACTACGAGATCGAGAGGAGAACTAAATGTAGTTGTGTAGTTAAATTCAGGGAAGAGGAGAGGAAAGATTATCGTCAGAAAGTACTCCCAGATGCCTTAAATGAGGTAGTGCTGATAACGAAAAGTCCTGCAAAGATGATACACTTTGAGGTATATATAAATGGAGAGTTTGTAGAGGAGGTTAGGGCAGATGGAATTATAGTATCAACTCCAACAGGTTCAACTGCCTATTCTTTAAGTGCAGGAGGTCCTATATTAGAGCCCTCAATGGATGCCTTTGTAGTAGTACCTATATGTCCCTTTAAACTCTTTTCCCGTCCTATCGTAGTAGATGGAAACTCCGAGATTTTAATAAGGATACTGAGAAAATCTGTACTGGCAGTGATAGATGGAAATGTAGAGGAGACTTTAAAAAAGGGAGATGAGGTTGTACTTAGAAAGTCAGATGCCTACGCCTATTTTGTTAAAGGTAGGAAATTCTACAGTAAATTGAAAAAGTTGGGAAATTGATAAAATAGAAGATGGATAACATTAAATCATTAACTATTTTTTATATTTTTTTATTGGATATCCTAAAAAGATCTTCTTATAACTATGTTCTAATTGTAAATCACTTGTTTTATGCCCTCTAATTAAGGAGTTAACAGGATCTGTTCCTCAGTGCTTTGAGATACCTTAAAAAATAACATTTCTTTTTATATGTTTTATTTTAAAATAAACATTTAAACCTTCTATAATAAAAATTATTAAAATTATTATAAAAAATAAGAATATAAAATTTCCAATACATTTAAACGTTCAAGAGCATTTTGAGGAGAATAATACCGATTTCACCAATTTTCATAAATGTTTATTCTTTTATAAAAATAGTAGAGATTTTATTTTGTTTTTATTCATTCTTATTAATTTTATAAAATTTTTACTGGGATCCTTGATGGTTGCTATTTATACCTCTTTTCCTCTTCAACTCCACAAGTTTCTTAATAACCTCTAAATCTACATCCTCCTCGATTGAGATATATCCATTTCTATGGGCCCTGTCTATAAACCCTTCACCCCAAGGTGTCCTTACAAGTACAGTGGAGAACCCAAGAGGTGTTCCCACGTTTCCAACGGATATGTCTGCAGTGATCCCTGTGAAATCCCTACAAACTTTACAACCTACTCTCATAGCATGTTCTATATCCTTTAGGTTAAGTCTAACTGTATCTCCATTTATAAGGGTAATCCTCAACTCTCCCTTTACTATCTCCATCTTCCGCACTGTCCAAGGTTCGATATTTCTCTCCTCAAGTATCTTTATCATCCTATCGTAGTCGTAGGTCTCGAAACAGAAGAGCCCTATCTTCAGTCTTATGGCATCTTTAAATGGTCTTAGTAGATCGTTGTTTGAGGACATTATTTGATATATTGCATTCATTACACAGGGAGTTCCCACCACTGCTAATCTTTTCAGTTTTTTATTCATTACAGCATCCTTAAGGGTTCTAAGTATAGGGACATTCCAGTTGTACTTACTCCCAGCAGCTTCTATAACCTCCTCCTTTGATGTGGCAAGATAGGGCTCTGGTTCCAAGGTCCATTTATCCTCTCTCATAACCAGTGCTCCATCTATCAACCCTTCGTCGAAGGCGTTGGCAAGTATTGCTGTTACTACTCCTCCATTCTGGGCGTTCTTTACCTCTATCTTTGCCTTAGCCCTGTATTTTTTTAATATCCTACCTAAACCAGATTTAGTGTTTGGAATATGAGATTTCTCCGTCCTTGGACAGGAGTCGTAACAGGCTCCACATCTTACATCGTAGAGTGTAGTTTTACAGAATTCTGCAGATACTGGATGCTCTACACTCTCCACAGGTACTATAATGCAGGCACATTCATCACATACGAACTTTACAGGACTTTCCTCCTTGAAGTATATGTTATCCACAGGACATACTGAGACACAGGCCCCACATCCTGAACATATATTCTTATCCCACACTTCCTCCTTTAGATTTAAATAGGACTTCATCCCTTCCACCTTTATCTTTTATCTTAAATCATGGGTGTATAACTTCCCAAAGGGTCTCTTAGATACTGGTGCTATCTTGGTATACTCTGAGTTTATCAGTTTCTCCCTTATATCTTCATTTAAGTTGAAATAACTACAGAACTCCTCGATATATCCTTTTATTTTTTCCCTATCCTTCTCTGTGAACTCCTTAATATCTGCCGCCACACCAAGTTGGAACTCCTCTATCTCCCCCCTTATGTAGATACTTCCCCCATGGATACCTGTCCCTATCATCCTCCCCTTAATCTTTCCAAGATCCTTTCCTTCTTTATCTATATTCAGCACCAATATCATACCTCCAGCCATATACTCCCCTAAAAAATCCTTAGCCCTACCTCCTATAACCAGTACTGGAAACTTATCCTTATACTCCTTCATATGGATACCACTTCTATAACCAACGTCATCCCTTACAAATATCTTACCCCCTCTCATGGAGTGCCCAGTTACATCCCCTCCACTTCCATGGATTATGATCTTACCATCGTCCATAGTGTTTCCCGGCGCATGCTCTGTATTACCGTAGACTATAATAGTGGGACCACTCATGAACATCCCAAGGTCTCCCCCAGGTACCCCGTAGATCTCTATTGTTAGATCCTTCTTTTGAAGGCCGTTTCCTATGTATCTCTGCCCTAAAACATTTTTTAAGAGGATCTTTTTTACCTTGGGGTTTTTATCCAGCACCTCATGGATCTTTTCGTTTAACTCTCTATAGTTCATATCTTTAGCATCTATTACAACTACCTCGTCATTTTCCATAACTTCCACCTTAAAAAATTAAAATTATAGTCATACCTTTCATGAACCTATAGGGGAGTAAAATCCTGCTATAATGGCCAATATTGGACTTATCACCTGGGAGTCCTTTTTTATTATCCTTTAATTTTTATCTAGTTATTTTCAATTATTCCCATAATAATAATTATTTTTTTATTAAAATCCAGCATGTTTAATTCCTAAAGCCTTCAATTCCACTTCATTTAATCCAACACCTCTTAATCTGTCTCTATTACCTCTTAAACTCTCTATGGCATTAATTCCTGCCGCTCCAAGTAACTCCTTGATCTCGAGAGTCCAGGCCTTTATAAGATTTGCTACCCTTCTAGCCCCCTCTTCTACATCTAACCTATTAACTAACTCAGGTCTCTGTGTTGCAATACCCCAGGTACACTGTCCAGTGTAGCACCTACCACATACCCTACAGCCCATAGCTACCATTGCTGCAGTTCCAATATAGACTGCATCAGCCCCAAGGGCTATAGCCTTAAACACATCTGCAGAGTTCCTAATACCTCCACTGGCTATAATACTTACCTCGTTTCTAACGCCCTCCTCCCTAAGTCTCTCATCAACTGCAGCAATTGCCATCTCTATAGGTATTCCAACATGATCCCTGAATACCTTTGGAGCTGCCCCTGTACCCCCTCTAAATCCATCTATTACAACTGCATCTGCATCTGATGTAGCAATACCATTTGCAATGGCTGCTACGTTATGTACTGCTGCAATCTTCACAAAGACAGGCTTCTTCCACCTTGTAGCCTCCTTCAAACTCCTTACCAACTGGGCAAGATCCTCTATGGAGTAGATATCGTGATGTGGGGCTGGAGATATGGCATCACTACCTTCAGGTATCATCCTCGTCATAGAAACCTCTGCAGTTACCTTCTCCCCTGGTAGATGGCCACCTATTCCAGGTTTTGAACCTTGCCCTATCTTTATCTCAATTGCAGCCCCTCTGGTTAAGTAATCTACATTTACCCCGAACCTACCACTTGCCACCTGGGTAATTATGTGATCAGCATATGGATAGAGTGCCCTGTGGAGTCCTCCCTCTCCAGAACCCATATAGGTTCCACACTCCTTAACAGCCTTTGCCATTGCTAGGTGAGCATTTAGGGATAGGGCCCCATAGGACATATGGGCTATCATGATAGGAGTCTCCAACTTTAAATTAGGTGCTATCTTAGTTTTTAACTTGGCCTTCTTAATTTTCTTACCGTCTATTTCCTCCTCCACAAATTCAAATTCTAATTTTTTCGGTTTTTTCCCAATGTAGGTCCTTAACTCCATAGGTTCTCTAAGGGGATCTATAGATGGGTTGGTAACCTGACAGGCATCCAGTACTATACGATCGAAATAGATGGGGTACTCCTTAGCATTTCCCATACCACTTAGCAATACACAACCAGTCTTAGACTGATTTATAATATCTTCTCTCACTTCTGCTGTCCAAAGTGGATGATCTCTCCAACATGTTATATTTCTCCTTACCGTTATAGCATCTCTTGGACACATAACTACACATCTCTGACAGGCTCCACATCTGTTAGGGTATATAACTATTCTATCCTTCTCCTTCCTATAAACTCCCCAGGAGCATTCCACTACACATCTCCCACAGAGCATACACCTATCTCTATCTATCTCTACCTTGTACTTTGGTGGAACTGCTGAGGGTATCATCTTACACTCCTCCTCATCTTTTACTCAATTCTAACAATTACAGGGGTCCCAGCATCGGGCATCTCTACCTTGTCTAACTCAGGACATATCCTCCTTATAGCGGCCTCCTCACTGGATACAAATACTAAATCATCCTTCTCCGCGGCTACAAGAGGTCTAAGTTTTATCCTGTCTGTAAGTCCTATCATGGTGTTGTTTTTCTCTATATCTCCATTCATGAATACCATTCCCTCATGGGTCCCCACCACTATAGCAAAGGGCCCATTTAGGGCTGCTGGACCGTAGGTCATCCTTATGGCCTCATGTATCTTTCTCTCCTCCTCATCCATTCTATCTATCTCATCCCAGAACCTAGGTGCTATGGCACTTAGGGCGTACTCTACAGGTAGTTTATGCTTCCTAATGAGGAGGTCGAAGATATAGGCTACAACCTCAGTATCTGTGAACATCCTACACTTGTAGCCAAAACTCTCTACATATCTCTTATTTGTACCGTAACTTGTTATCTCTCCGTTATGTACTACAGACCAGTTGAGTATATTGAAGGGATGAGCACCTCCCCACCATCCCCTTGTATTTGTAGGATACCTTGCATGGGCCAACCACATATAACCCTCGTACTCATCTAACCTGTAGAACTCTGCTACCTCTTTAGGCCATCCTGTCGCCTTGAAGACCCCTAAGTTCTTACCACTGGAGAATACAAAGGCTCCACTGACCTTGTCATTTATCTCCATTACTATATTTACCATTAGATCGTTCTCAATATCCTTGTAAGAGTCATGGAAGTGGTAGAAAAACCTCCAGGGGATAAACTCTTTTTTTAAGACCCCCTCTTTTACAGGGATCTCCTCATCCTTTATAACAACTCCATACTTTCCAAGTATACTTTTTACCCTATCTATTATCTTGTGATATGTAGGAGTATTCTTTAAGAAGACGTGGAGAGCGTAGTAATCCTCATAATCAGGATAGATCCCATAACCTACGTATCCTGAACCTTGTCCATTTCCTCTCTCCTTTAAACTATCCAACGCTATCGCTATTTTATCTCCCCTTATCAACCTCTTCTTTCTACTTATAAATCCTATAATGCCACACATATTAACCCTCCATTTAAGTAATGTGGATAAAAAGAGTTGTTATAATGAAAGTACTTAAGTTTTAGTTTATTGTAAAAATATAAAAAATTATTTATATTATAAAAATTTTATTATGGTTTTAACATGGAGTATAGGAGAATATATGATAGTAAAATAATAGAAAGGGGCAAAAAGTACTATAGTAACAACCTAGTAAAATACTGTGTAAAGTTTAACAACAAACTATACGGTAAGGTATTAGGAGGAGAACTGTACAATACTGTTGTAAATTTGAAGGATTTCTCAGGTATCTGCTCCTGTCCCTACAGGTACAACTGTAAACATGCCTATGCGCTAATAGAGGCTTTCTTAAACAATGATTATATAGATGGAGATAAAGTATTTGAAGATTTAAAAGGAGAATCAAAGGAGAAAATACTGGAGATCTTAAAGAATATAGTTGTAGAGTACAACCTATGGGAGGCGATCATCAAAAGAGAGAACAGTCTCTTAGAGGAAGGTCGTTCTATTTTAAAACTTATTCCCTACGAGAGAAAAAATGTTTATACATTTAGATCATTTCTGAAAAATAGGTTTTTAAAGAACTCCAAGGACGAGGAACTACTTATACTTTTGGAGGAGGTATTATCCTCCTCTTATTTTGAGGATGAAGATCTATACGATATACTAGATATGATGCTTCAGGAGATATTCGAGAGAAAAAATAGGAAAATTATAGAGAAACTATTTACCCTGGCAAAAAGATATAATATACTGTGGTTTGTAGAGGAGTATTACTACGACTACATAGATGAGGACTTGGGAATATAAAAATTCTTATCCTATTAAAAAATACTTGATAAGAAAATTATAATTATTAAAAATATTTTTAAAAGAAAATGAATACTAAATGAAGCGAGATAAGTTTCTTTACAAGATCCCTATTATAATTTCCATTTCTTTTATAAAATCATTTATTAGGAGTTAAGGTATAAAAATAATTATAATCTAAAAAATATTATTATAAAAAAATATAAAAAATCTTATTCCACTTCTCTAGTAGTAAAACTGTTCTAAAGAATAATATCTCCAACCTCTTTTATAATATTTATACCTTAATCTTTTACTTATTTATTATCAAATATTATCAAAAATTAAGGTGATACCTTGGAGGATATACTAGTTAAAATCGATGAATATATCTGGGAACTTCCAAAGGGGTATAAGGAATGTATGCTAGTTCCTGGAAGATTGTATCTAAACGATGAACTTGTGGAGCAGTTGGAGAGGGAGGTATTAGAACAGGTGGCAAATGTGGCCTGCCTTCCTGGAATTCAGAAGTACTCTCTTGCCATGCCAGACTGTCACTATGGTTATGGGTTCTGTATAGGTGGGGTTGCAGCATTTGATGAGAAAAGTGGTGTAATAAGTCCAGGAGGAGTAGGTTTTGATATAAACTGTGGTGTTAGACTTATAAGGACAAACCTTACAAGGGAGGAGATCCAGCCTTATATGAAGGAGTTAGTTAAGACCCTCTTTAGGAATATACCCTCAGGTTTAGGTAGTAAGGGAAAGATAAGATTAAGTAAGGGAGAGATAGACGAGGTACTGGAGGAGGGAGTCTACTGGGCAGTTAGAAATGGCTACGGATGGAAGAGGGATGTTAAGTATATAGAGGAGAATGGATGTGTAAGAGAAGCCGATGCCTCCCTAGTATCTGACAGTGCTAAGAAGAGGGGGCTACCTCAGTTAGGTTCCCTCGGTAGTGGTAATCACTTCTTAGAGATCCAGTACGTAGACAAGGTATTTGACGAGAAGGTTGCAAAGGTATACGGTGTTGAAAAGGATCAGGTATTGGTGATGATCCACAGTGGTTCAAGGGGATTAGGCCATCAGATATGTGCAGATTACCTTAGGTACATGGAGAAGGCCGCTAAAAAGTACGGTATAAAACTACCAGATAGACAGTTGGCATGTGCTCCAATAACCTCGGAGGAGGGTATAAGATACTTTAAGGCCATGAACTGTGGTGCAAATTACGCCTGGACAAATAGGCAACTTATAACTCATTGGGTAAGGGAGAGTTTCGAGGATGTACTAAGGATACCTGCAGAGGATCTGGAGATGGATATTATATACGACGTAGCCCATAACATAGCAAAGAGGGAGGAACATAAGGTAGATGGTAAATTGAAGAAACTAATGGTACATAGAAAGGGTGCTACAAGGTCCTTCGGTCCAGGTTGTGAGGATATACCTGCAAAGTATGAAAGTGTTGGCCAGCCTGTCATACTCCCAGGAGATATGGGAACTGCATCCTATCTAATGCATGGTACAGAGAGGGCTATGGAGGAGACCTTTGGATCCACTGCCCATGGAGCTGGGAGAGTTCTCAGTAGGGCTAAGGCACTGAAGATCTACAGTTCAAAGGAGATCAAAAGTAAATTGGAAGATATGGGTATATACGTTATGGCCGATTCTAGAGGTGTTCTTGCAGAGGAGTGTCCTGACGCTTATAAAGATATTGACATCGTGGCAGATATAGTCCATAATGCAGGTATATCTCTGAAGGTTTGTAGAATGAGACCTATGGGTGTTATTAAGGGTTAAAAATAAATAACAATTATTATAATAATAATTAAAAATTAAAAGATAACTATGGAAGAGACTCATAGAGAGAATAGGTTTAAGGTTGTAATGATAGGACCTGAGAACTCAGGAAAATCTGCACTGGTGAACGCTATCTTTGGTAGGAATATCTCAAGGGTTTCCGAGGTTGGAGGTACTACTAAGAACCCTGTTAGAAAGTTCTGGGGCAGGTTAAAGTATGGCAGATCTAAGAGACATCCAAAGATGGTAAATGTAATGTTTGTGGATCTAGGAGGACTCTTTGCAGGGGAGAAGAGATCTCCTGTAATGGTTGGAAGGGTGTTGGAGAGAACATATAAGGAGATAGAGGATGCAGACCTTATAATCCACGTTATAGATGGAGAGAAGGGACTACTTAAGAGTTTTGAAAAGATACATCACAACCTCAAATTCCGTTATCAAAAACCTATTATAGTGGTAATAAACAAGTGTGATCTATTAGATGCTGAGGGAAGGGAAGAGTTAAAAAGGTACGTTGAAGATAGGTTAGATAACCGGTGTATCTTCACATCTGCAGTAACCTACGAGGGAATACCTGATCTGATAAACACTATTATTAATATCTTAAAAAAGTATTAATTTAAAGAAGTGGTGAGGATATGGTATTTAAATCCCTTATGGAACTCCTAAAAGGAAAGGAGAAAAATGTAGAACTTGAAAAAAAACCTAACAACGGTATCTTATCAGTTGAGAGGTATGAAGAACTCCCTGTAGAGTTAGATATTGACGAAGAAGAGAATATCATTAGGATAAAAGTTTTAGATCTAGAGGATCAGAAGGATGCCAACGAGATATTGATCTGGGTGGAGAATGGATGTATAGTAATTGCAAATACCTTGGATCTGGAGAAGAATATAGATGAAAAATATCTGCATGTCATTAAATATCTAAGGGATGAAACAATAAAAATGGGAGGTAAGATTGTTAGGGTATGTAGCAACAAGATACTGGTACTACCTAGAAATGTAATAATAGAGAAGGCTATTAAGGAGAGGGAAGAAGAAAATAAGAATAATAAAAAATAATTAGTCTTTAGAGTAAATATATTTAAATATAGCCTTTTGTATGTGGAGCCTGTTCTCTGCCTCATCGTATACTACAGAGTGTTCTCCATCTATCACATCATCTGTTATCTCCATACCTCTATTTGCAGGGAGACAGTGCATTACAATGACGTCATCCTTTGCATAACTTAGAAGTTTCTCATTAACCTGGTAGGGAGGGAATACCTTTTTAACCTCCTCTAAATTCTTGTTTCTATCACTCATACTTATCCATACATCTGTATATACAATATCTGCATCCTCAACAGCCTCTATAGGATCGTTAGTCAATGTTAAACTACCCTCTCCATATCTCTCTATAATCTCAAAACTCTTCTTTACAAACATCCCATTTGGCTCATAGCCCCTTGGAGTGGCCACGTATACATCCATCCCAACTAAGGAACCTCCTATCATCAGTGAATTACAGATATTGTTCCCATCTCCCAGGAAGGAAAGTTTAAGACCTTTGAATTTACCTTTATACTCATATATCGTTAGTAGATCTGCAAGTATCTGACAGGGATGAGAGAGATTACTGAGGGCGTTTATAACAGGAACACTTCCATACTCTGCCAACTCCTCTAAAATCCGATGATCTTTTACTCTTGCAACAATACCATGGACGTATCTACTTAAAACTCTAGCAGTGTCCTTTATACTCTCTTTTTTCCCTAGATGAGTTTCTCCAGCATTTAGTATTAAAGAATGTCCTCCCAACTCCCTTATTGCTATGTCGAAACTTACCCTAGTTCTAGTAGAGGGACTTTCAAATATCATCGCTATAGTTTTGCCCTTCAATATGGGGTCCTCCTCCCCCCTATGTTTTTTAAAGTAAATACCATCTTCTATGATATTGAGAACATCTTCTCTCTCCAACTGATAGAGCGTCAGTAAATGCATAGGATCACCTCTTTTGTCTATTGACAAGTACTAAGAAGTGAGTTTCTCTCTTTCGTAGATTGCCTATGGATTATTTTTCTAAACTAGGGATACGTTAGTTTTTGATTAACAGGATTTTTTTGTATGACTTTACATACTATCAAAAAAAGTTGTCAAAAATATAAGATTATATATAAAAATAAAATTAAAACAATATACTATAAAAAGATATAATATCTCCTTGAATACTTTTGAGCCTTTTAGAAAAAACTGTTAGATTCTTATTCTGTTAATATTTTTATAATTAAGATTATTATTCGTTTTTATATATTATTATTTATCATTTTTAAATCATTACATCGATGTTAAAATTAGGATTTTTATTACTTCAGTGAAGAAGAGGTTTATTATAAACTATTCCTTATTTAAAATTCTGATATCTTGCTGTTTTAAGTGCCTATACTTAGAATTATAACTTTTATATTTTAAAATTTATATATAAAAATATTTATTAAATATCACGGTGAAATTATGAAGATCTATATAGAGGGATATGGGTGCACCTTAAACACTGCAGATACCAAGATCATAAAAAATTCACTGAAATCCTTTAAAGATCTCCAGATAGTGGATAACTTAGAGGATGCTGATGTTGTAGTTATCAACACCTGTGTAGTTAGACTGGAAACTGAGAACAGGATGCTCTCTAGGATAGAGTACTTCAGATCCCTAAACAAAAAAGTTGTAGTTGCAGGGTGTATGCCAAAGGCTCTAAAGGAGAAGGTTATAGATAAGGCAGATCTTCTTATAATGCCTAGAGAGGCCCACCTAAGTGGAGAGATGATCTATAGATACTTCAGAGATAAAACAGTATCTAGGCCCTTAAATGTGAATATAAATGAGAAGTTAAAATATCTGAAACCTGAAGGTTTGATTATGCCCCTTCCCATTGCCGAGGGATGTGTTGGAAGATGTACATACTGTATAGTGAAGGTTGCCCGTGGTGATCTCCTCTCCTACGATAGGGATCTCTTAGTTAAAAAGGCGAAGGAGTATGTAGATAGTGGTGTAAAGCATATACTTATAACTGCCCAGGATACTGCATGCTACGGATTTGACAAGGGATACACTCTTCCGGATCTACTGAACGATATAATATCTTCAGTTGAAGGTACCTACACCATGAGAATAGGGATGATGCACGCCAAGAATGTACCTAAGATATTAGACGATCTTTTGGAATGTTATAGAAGTGATAAGGTGGCAAAATTCTTACATCTACCTCTTCAGAGTGGAGATGATAAAGTACTAAAAGATATGAAGAGAGACTACACTGTAGATGAGTTTATAGACATAGTTAAGGAGTTTAAGAGGAAGGTAAAGGATCTTAACTTCAATACAGATATAATCGTTGGATTCCCTACAGAGAGTGAGGAGAACTTTGAGAATACTTTAGAGGTGCTGAGGAAGATAAAACCTGACTACATCCATGGGGCTAAATTCACTCCAAGGAGACATACATTAGCCAGTAAAATGAAACAGATTGATACCAAGATAAGGAAGATGAGATCGAGGATCTTAGATAGATTAAGAAGAGAACTTAGTTATGAGAACAATAGAAAGTATATAGGCAAAACTTTAAGGGTGCTTATTACCGAGAAGGGAAAGGGTATCGCCCACAACTGTAAAGTAGTAAAGTTTAACTGGGAGGATGATTTAAAGGTTGGAGACTTTATAGACGTAAAGATAACAGATGCTAAAACCTTTGGATTGTTTGGGGAGGTATTATGTTAATGGAATCTTATAATTATAGTGGTAAACAGAAGTTTTTAAACTAAACATGGAGAATCTTAAATAAAAAAATAATAAAAATAATAATTATAAGAAAAATAAATTAAAATAAAAAATCTTAAAAGGTTAATAAATAATAAATACAGATAAGAAGTAAATAAACTCCTATCCCCTAGACTACATTGGGTACTGGAGAAGTAGAATAGGATTTCTGTAATCCCCTCTTAGAAGTTTTTTACCTTTTTTACTATCAATTTTTACTGTTCTTTACTCTCTCTAATTATTTTTATTATTATTTTATTACAGTTTAAAAGTTATGTTCTTGACTATAAAAGGAGCAGAAAGAATTAATCTCGTCGTTATTCTTAGAAGGCTCTGAACACTGGGAAGAATGAGAGAGGATCCTCTTAATCCTTTTCCTTAGAAACATTTTTATGGATAGAACCCTATAAACGAAAAAATCTAACTTTTAGAGAAAGGCAATTCCTTCTTTTTACCTTTAACTTTATTTTATTACAATAATATAATAATATTTATAATTCTTATGTGCTTAACTATTAATATATAAATAATTTTTATAAGAATTATTGTAAAAAAATAAGATATTACTATAAGGTGAGAAAATATGATAGACACTCATATCCACTCAGATACAAGACCATACGAAGACTTTGAAAGGATGGCACTCTCCTTAGATGGAGTAATTACCTTGGCCCACGATCCCTTAAAGCCCTACTCTATGGATGTACTTAGAGCCCACTTTGATAGGTTGATAGAGGGTGAAATAGAGAGAGGAAAGAAGAACGGTTTAAAGGTATTCATCTGCTTAGGTATTCACCCCAGAATGATACCTCCAGATGTAAATTACAGTATGTTAAAGGAGTATTTAAAAAATAAACATGTAGTAGGTGTTGGAGAGATAGGTTTAGAGAAGGGTAGTAAGGAGGAGATAGAGGTTTTTGAAAAACAGTTGTTGATAGCCCAGGAGTTGAATCTACCTGCAGTTGTCCATACTCCTAGGAGAAACAAAAAGGAGATTACAAAGACCATATTGGAGGTTATCGACTCCTTAGGTTTAAAGAAGGAGATGGAGAGAAGAATAGTAATAGATCACTGCAATAGGGAGATAGTTCCAATGGTCTACGACACAGAGATGTATTTAGGACTCACTGTACAACCTGGTAAGTTGGCACCTGGTGAGGCAGTGGATATAGTGAAGGAGTACGGAGGAGAGAGATTCCTATTAAATAGCGACTCCTCTTCGGCGCCCTCTGATGTTTTAGCAGTACCGAGGACAGTTCTAAAGATGAAGATAGAGGGGATAGAGGAAGAGATTATTAAAAAGGTGTCTTATATAAACGCTAAGGAGTTGTTTAATTTAAAGGTTTAACCCTTAGTTTCCATTAAGATTGTTAATTAGAAGAATGATAATAAAAATGATTATTATAATAAACCCTAGTTCCCATCAAAAGGATAGTTTAAAGAATAATAAGAATTATAAAAATAATAAGATAAAAAATGTAGAAAATGTTTAAAAATAAAAAACTTCTATTTATCTCAAATACAGAAATTTTAACAAAGAAGATTGGGGGAGAATAACCCTCCGAATACCCTCTAATACAGGGATTCAGAGTAAGATCTCCTATCTTACCTAAGTGATCAGAAAGATCCTAAAGATATTTAACATTAACCTGGTTCCCATCAAAATTGTAAGAAGAATAATAAAAATAATGATTATTATAATAAGAATAATAAATAATAAGAATAATAAAAATCTTAATGAGGAATAATAATAAAATGTAATAAAATTTGGATACTGGATAAACAAGTGATTATCACTTTGATGGAAAGTAGGGCATTAATAATAACAACCTGCTAAGAATGATCTGTCTCACTTCCATTTAGTATCTTAGAGTATCCCAGGAGAGATTATCTTTTATTTTGAGTTTAATACCTTCTTTTTATTACTTTTATTATAATTATTCTTATCAGAATTTATTGATTATTTCATTATGATTTTTAGTTTAATAATTATTTTTTTATTATTTTTTAATTACTACTTGGATGGGAACTAAGGTTTATAATAAGAATAATAAAGATCTTAAGAGTAATAACAATAAAATAATTCTGAAGGGAGAGAGATAAAAAAGTGAATAACCTTATTTCCATCAAATTAATAATTTAAATATAATAAAAATAATAAAAAGATTAAGAAAATATTAAAATAAAAATATAATATCTAATAATCTAACAAAATTAATAACATCAAACTGTTAGGAAGGATCTGCTCCACTTCTATAGTATCTTAGAGTATTCCAGGAAAAGATTATCTATCTCTTATTTTGGTTTTAATACCTTCTTTTTATTACTTTTATTATTATTGCTATTCTTATTAGAATTTTTTGATGGGAATTAGGGTTAGAATAAAATTAATGATTATAATAAAATAAAGAATTAACAAAAGAGATAAAAGAGAAATCCTATCCAACCCCCTCCAGTACTCAAATAACCTAGAGAATAAAGGTTATATTTTACTTTTTAAACTGTTATATTCCTTATTTTAGTTATTAGTTATAATTTATTATTATTTTTTTAGTAATAACTGTTTTTGTTCGCGACTCTATTATTATTCTTAACTATTACTTTGACTGAAATATGTTATTCTTTTTATTTTATTTCATCACTACAATTAATTTTATATATTTTTTATATTTTTTTATTTTTATCATCATATTAAAGGAGGTATTTAAATGAAGTTGGATTACAAGGTTCTGGCACTTATTCCCATAATACTAACTTTAATCTCAGGAGTGATCATATATACAATGGGATTGAAGGAGAGTGTAGATGTAAGTGGAGGTGTGGAGATAACAATTACCGCTCCTAAGGATGTAGATGTGAAGAAATTAAAGGAGTATCTTCCTCCAGGTGTTGAGGTAAAGAAATCCCTTTCTCCATCTGGAACCTTTATTATAATAAGGGCTGGGAGTGATGTAAATACTGAGGAGATCCTAAATGGGTTAAAAGAATTCTTCCAGGTATCTAACTTGGAAGAACTGAAGTACTCCCAGAAGGAGATAAGTCCTATATTGAGTAAGAGGTTCTGGAGCGATGGATTAAAGGCCATCGCCTTTGCCTTTCTATTTATGGCTGTTGTTGTGTATTTAGTATTTAGGTCTCCTGTACCATCCCTGGCGGTGATCCTCGCCGCAATATCTGACATAGTTATGGCATTAGGTTTTATGAGCCTCTTTAGTATACCTGTCTCTACAGCAACAATCGCAGCCCTACTTATGCTTATAGGATACAGTGTAGATACAGATATACTACTAACTACAAGGGTACTGAAGAGAAAAGTTGGAAACATAGAGGATAGGATAAAGGAGGCCATGAAAACTGGTATAACTATGTCCTTAACTACTATAGTGGCCATGTTAGTACTCTACTTAGTGGTCACCTATTTAGTACCTGCAGCGATCCTACTGAGGGATATAGCACTGGTTATACTCTTTGGTTTGATTGCAGATCTACTGACAACCTGGCTGACGAACGTTGGTATATTAAAGTACTATCTTGTAGAGTATAGAAAAGGAGAATAATTTACCATTGAGGGATAAGGATGGATATACTGAAGGATAGTAAAGTATTGGTACTGGTTGTGTCAGTAATACTCTCTATACTGATAATCGCCTTTAAGGGGATATCCTTTGGGGTAGATCTAAGTGGAGGTACCGTTATAGTACTGAAAACCAGTGAGCCAGTATCCCAGGAGAATATGACTGTAATTACCGAGGTACTAAGAAGTAGGTTGAATGCTTACGGTTTAAGTGATATTACTATCTACTCTAGGGGTAGCGATGAAATTGTAGTTGAGATCCCAAAGGATGCTGATGTGGAGAGAATAAAGAAGATATTAACTCAACAGGGAGTATTTGTAGCAAAGATCGACAATAAAACTGCCTACACAGGAAGGGATATAGAGTACGTAGAGGAACCAAAGTTAACACCAAATGGCTACGGAGTGGTACTTAAGTTAACAGAGGAGGGTGCAAGGAAGTTTGCAGAGGTGGCCTATGGAAAGGGTGGCCACAGAGTAGAACTCTACATGGACGGTAAGTTGATAAGTGCTCCAGTACTATCTCCAGGTTTGGCAGATGGAAGGCCCCATAGGGATCAGATAATTACAGTTGCAGGGAGCAATCCTACTAAGGAAGAAATTGATGAGGCATGGGCTATCTATACCGCACTTAAATCAGGTTCTCTTCCAGTGAAGTTGGAAATAGAGTATATAAATACCATATCTCCAACCTTAGGAGAGGAGTTTATAAAAGGAGCGTTAATAGCAGGTTTCTTTGCATTCCTTGCCGTAGGAACTGTTATAGCATTTAGGTATAAAAAACCTTCAATTGTAATTCCTATACTTATTACCTGCGCCTCTGAGATTTTAATCATACTTGGAGTGGCATCTCTGATAAATTGGAAACTGGATCTGGCATCTATTGCAGGTATTATAGCCTCTGTAGGTACTGGAGTGGATGATCAGATCGTCATCACCGATGAAACCCTGTCTAAGGGATCAAAAAAGATTAAAAGTAGTATCAAGAGGGCGTTCTTTATAATATTTGCAGCTGCAGGAACTACAATCGCAGCAATGCTTCCACTCTTTGTAATGAGTATAGGGATGTTAAAAGGATTTGCAATCACCACAATAATTGGAGTACTTATAGGAATATTTATTACCAGGCCAGCATTTGCAAGGATAATCCAGTACATTGCTAAGAGAGAGTTTTAAATTTTTTATTTTAAACTTTAATTCATCAAAGTTAATAATTTGAATAATAATAAAAATAAGAATAATAAAACTGAAATTATAATAAAAATTAATAATAGCAACTGTTAGGAAGGATCTGCTCCACTTCCATAGTGTCTTAGAGCGTCCTAGAAGAGATATTATTTATCTCTTATTTGGATCTAAATACCGTCTTTTTATACTTTTATTTTTTTATGATTATTATACTCTAGTTCCCATCAAAATGATAATTTAAAGAATAATAAAAATAATTATAAAAAAATAATTATGATAAAAAAGAAAATTTAAAAATAAATAATAAAATAAAAATGTTTAAAAAATAAAAAACTTCTATATTTCAGATACAAAAATTTTAAAAGAAGGTTGGAGGAATGATCCTTTGAAGATCTTCTAATATAGGAATTCAGAAATAAGATATCCTATCTTAACTAAGGGTTCCGGAAAGATCCTAAGGATATTTAATGATTTTTATATTTGGTTATTTTCATTATGATTTTTATTATAACAATTTATTATCTTTTTATTATTTTTTAATCACACTTGGTGGGAACTAAGATATTTAAATAATAAAAAACTGGGAAAATATTAAAATTTAATGTCTTATAATATTTATAATAAAATTAATAACATCAAACTGTTAGGAAGGATCTACTCCACTCCATAGAGTATCTTAGAGTATCTTAGAACGTCTCAGGAGATTGTCTTTTATTTTGATTTTAATACCTTCCTTTTATACTTTTATTTTTTTTATGATTATTGTTATTCTTATCAGAATTTTTGATGGGAAGTAGGGTTTATTTATTTTTTATTATAATAATAAATCATTATTCATTATTCTTATAATCACTACTTGGATGGGAACTAAGGATATATTATTATTTTTTATCAGAATTTTTTTGATGGAAATTAGGGTAAAGACGATATTAATTATACTAAACAATAACCAATCTAAGATCTTAAATAAAAAATAACAATAAAGAATAAGTAAAATCAAAAAATAAGAATTAACAGGTAAAAAGTGAAACCTACATTAAGTACTGGAGAGGACGGGATTTCTATTAATTCTCCTTCTTAAGAGTTTTTATCTCTTTTTTTCTCTCTTTTTTCTTTATCTAATTATATTTTTACTTTTTTATTATTAATTTTATTATTATTTTTTAATCATTACTTTATTATTTTTTTTTCACTTACAACAGAACTTACAGGATACATCAGTTGGATACTTTCCTGTGACACAGGCTAAACAGAGATCCTCCCTTCCTATACCTTTTATCAGCCCCTGGACACTGAGATAACCTAAGGAATCTACATTTAAATACCTTCTTATCTCCTCTAGGGATTTAGAACTGGCTATTAACTCCTCCTTAGTTGGCATATCTATACCGTAGTAGCAGGGGGAGATGATCCTTGGAGAACCTACCCTTAAATGTACCTCCCTTGCTCCAGCCTTTCTTACCATATTTACTATCCTCTTAGAGGTTGTGCCTCTCACTATACTATCGTCGATTAATATCACCTTTTTATCTTTTATTATAGGCTTTACAGGGTTCAATTTCAACCTTACAGCGAGATCCCTCTCTTCCTGAGATGGAAGAATAAAGGTTCTACCTACGTATTTATTCTTAATCAGTGCCTCGTAGTAGGGAATACCTAACTCCTCAGAGTAACCTATAGCAGAGGTGATTCCAGAGTCTGGAACAGGAGATACAATATCTCCCTCACAGGGCTCCTCCTTAGCAAGTATCTCTCCTAACTTCCTCCTAACGTTATAAACACTTATACCATCTATTATAGAATCAGGTCTGGCGAAGTAGACGTACTCAAACATACATGTAGATCCTTTTGGATCCTCTCCTATCCTGTAGGTCTCAATGCCATCCCTGTTTATCATTATCACCTCTCCTGGACAGACATCCCTTATAAGTTCTCCATTTATAACATCTAAACCACAACTCTCAGAGGAGATGTAGTAGTTATCCCTTTCATCCCTCCCTATACATAAGGGTTTAAAACCATGAGGGTCCCTAACTGCGATAAGACTGTTGTTGTAGAGAATAACAAGGGAGTAGGCACCTACAATCTTCTTTGAAACCTCCTCTATGGATTGGATGATATCTCCAGTCCTAAGTAGTTCCTTTACAAGGAGATGGGCTATAACCTCAGAGTCTGTTGAGGATGTAAATATATGGCCTTGTTTTTCTAACTCCTTCCTTAGAATATGGGAGTTTAGAATATCTCCATTGTGGGCTACCGCCAAATTTCCAAGGGAACTATTTACAATGAATGGCTGGCAATTTTCAAGGAAGGTGCCTCCTGTAGTAGAGTATCTAACATGGCCTATACCTACCTGTCCCTTGAGGGAGTTTATTATCTTCTTATTGAATACCTCCGATACCAATCCAAGACCCTTATAACTGTAAATACTATCTCCATTACTTACAGCAATCCCTGCACCTTCCTGTCCTCTATGTTGTAGTGCATAGAGACCGTAGTATATCCTTTTAACTACATCCTCTCCTGAGAAGGAGTAGACACCAAATATCCCACACATGATATCACATGATGTTTTTGGTTTTTATAAGCCCATAAAGTTATAGATAATTACGTTAAATTCCTGTTCAATATATAGTTTTTAAAAATTATAATAAAAGCCTTAGACAAAAATTGTTTAATTAAACAACTATTGATGACCTTGTATTAATAAGTGTAATTATAAAAATAATTCAAAAAATAAAATTGACTTTTTATAATTTTATCATCTTCTCATTGTAATCTTGTTCCTCTTTTTTATTTTTTAACAACTTTATTTTTTATTATTTTTATAATAATTATTATTTTATTTTAAAAAACTATAAAAATTAGTAAAATGTTTATTAGAATTAGATATTTTTATTTCCCTCTCTTTATTCTCTTTTCTTTAATAATCTTTCTGGTGATTACATGAATTGGGTTGAGAAGTACAGACCGAAAACCTTAGATGAGGTGGTTGGTAATAGGGAGGCTAAAGAGGAGTTAAAAAGATGGATAGAGGATTATATCAGTGGTAAAGATAGAAAACCTCTACTCCTTGTCGGCCCCCCTGGATGTGGTAAAACAACAATGGCTAGGGCACTTGGAAGGGATTACAATTTCGATATAATAGAATTAAATGCAAGTGATAACAGGAGTGCCGAAGTTATCAGGAGTATCGTAGGAAATGCTTCAGGATCTAAATCTATCTTTGGTAAAAAGATACTTGTAGTACTGGATGAGGTAGATGGGATATCAGGAAGTAGTGATAAAGGTGGTTTAAAGGAGATACTGAAGATAGTAAAGACTGCAAAGAATCCAATAATAATGACTGCAAACGATATTTACAAACCATCCCTTAAACCTCTCAGGGAGATTTGTAAAGTTATCAACTTAAGGCCCATACCTACAAGTGTAATCCTCACCGTCTTAAAAAAGATTGCACGTAATGAAGGTTTAGATGTAGATGAGGAAACCCTCAAAGTTATAGCGAGACATGCCGAGGGAGATCTGAGGGCTGCAATTAACGATCTGGAATCTTTGGCACTTGGAGGGAGTTTAAATCTAGAGGATGCTAAGAAACTAGATAATAGGAACGTTGAAAAGACCATCTTTGATGCTATAAGAATGATACTGAAAACTACAAACTACAATATCGCACTACTTGCACTCTGGGATTTAAAGGAGGATCTTGAAACCCTGGAGGAGTGGCTGGCTGAAAACATTCCAAGGGAATATAAAAAGATGGAAGAGGTTGCCACTGCCTACGACTACCTCTCAAAGGCAGATCTCTTCTTAGGAAGGGCAAATAGGAGACAGAATTACAGTCTCTGGAGATACGCTTCAGGTCTTATGAGTGCTGGAGTGGCTCTTGCAAAGAAGGAAAAGTACAGAGGGTTTACACCATATGTAAGGCCAAAAGTATTTACTAAACTACTACAGACTAAATCTGAGAGAGATATTCTAAAGAAGATACTTTCCAAGATCAGTTCAAAAACCCATGTATCCACTAAGAGGGCGAAGGAGGATCTACATTATCTATCTACTATATTGAAGAACGATCCTAACTTAGGAGCCCAACTTGTAGATTTCTACGAATTTACAGAGGATGAGGTGGAATACCTAACAGATAAGAACACTGCTAAGAAGATATTTAAGATACTTAAGGATAAAGAAAAGAAAACTGAAAAGATAGAGAAAAAGGAAAAAGTTAAGGATATTAAAGAGGATAAGGTAAAAATGAGGGAGATAGATAAAAGAGAGGTTGAGAAAAGGGAGGAAACTAAAGATATCAAAAGTGATAAAATAAAAAAGAAGGATGAAGATAAAAAGAAAAAGGAAAAAGAAAAGGATAAAAAAGAGACTAAAGGAAAACAGATGACGTTGGAGGCATTCTTTCAATGAGACAACTCTCCTACAAATATGCCATCTTTAGTACTAAGTATCCTTACCTTAACCTCCTTTCCTATCCATTTTTCAGGGTTCTCTACATTTATTATCTGTATAAGTCTATCCTTGGCACATCCAATTACCTCTCCCTTAATTCTCCCATCTAGTATAACCTTAGTTTTAACTTTACTATTTACTTTAAATGGTATAGGAAACCTCTTTCTCCTATGGTTTCCAAAGGCTTTGGAGAGTGGAGTTATCAGTTGGATATCTATACCTTTTTTCCTGTACTCCTCTTCGTAATTTCTCAGTAGTTTATAGAACTTCTTAAAATTCCATAACTTCATCCTCTTCATCCTTCTACCAAACTGGTATATCTGACACAGTTGAACTCCAAGTATTGGATCCTTTCTACCTGTGATAGGGTTTATAGTATTTTGAGGGCTCCTCCTCTCCAACTCTACAGCGTAATCTATCACCCTTTTGAACTCCTCATCGTTTATACCTGGGAGGAGGATAGGTGCTATCAGAAGGTGTATCTTTGTATTCTTGATGTACTCCGCTATCTCCAATATACCTTTTATATCGTAGGATCTACTACCTGCCAAACCTCTACTCATCTTTTCATCTATGGCGTTTATGGAGAGGTTTATCCTGTGTAGTCCTGCCTCCTCCAACTCATCTATCAACTTATAGGTTAAACCTACTCCATTTGTCTGGATAGTTACTATCCCATCTCCCTTACTGTTGATCTCATGGAGATGTTGTACAAGATCTGGGAGAGGATGGTAGAGTGTTGGCTCCCCCTGTCCATCTAAGTGAGCCTCTAGGTGTTTATTACCTTTAACCTCCACTATTTTCAGGTACCACTTCAACAGGTGATCCATATCTACGTAGTAGTCGTTCTTTCTTGTTTTAGAGTACCTACCCTCATCAACGGAGCAGAAGGGACAGTTTATGTTGCAACCACATAGTCCTCTAACTTGAATTATGTTTGTACCTCTATCTATTAAGCCAAAGGCTGTATGTCCCAGTAGAGGCACTGGATCGCAGATATAATACGTTTTTCTACCAGTTATTTTACTTTTCATACCTTGAGAGATGGAGAGTGAAATTAGATTAAGGATACTCGCCTTAAGGGAGTGTAATTTGTACTCTGTTGTTTTACCTTCTATTAGGAGTTTGTTATCCTCTAATTGATATGGATGATTAAGTATTTTGTCTAGAGGTAGGGAGATCTCGTAATTCTTACAAATCTCAATATTTAAGGTATCACCTTTTAATTTAACATCAGTTATCATTTTAAATTCGTTGAAATCTATGAGTAAGTTTTTCATAGATACACCTTTTAATTTCTGTTCTTAGTGAAAATTGTAAAAATTTTAAGTTAAAAATAAAAAATTTATAAAAAAGAAGGAAATATTATATATAATAGTAAAAAATTTAATATTACCTTAATTCCCATCAAGACTGTGATTAGAAGAATAATAAAAATAACAATCATAATAAAAAATAATAAAAATCTTAAGAGGAATAATAAAATAAACCTTAATTCCTATCAAAGTAACGATTTAAATAATAAAAAGATAATAAAGTTAATAATAGCAACCTGTTATAAAGGATCTACTCTACTTCCATAGTATCTTAGAGCGTCCCAGAAAGATTATCTCTTATTTTGATTTTAATACATTCTTCTTATATTTTTAGTTTTTATTCTCATTTCTTATTTTATTATTATTTTTTATATTATCATTTTGATGGGAACTAGGGTTTTAATATTGATTAAATAAATTAAGGTATAAAAGATAAAATCTTTTATATGACTATTAAATTCATAAGATTAAGTAAAAAGGATCTTTACTTTCTAATGGTTATTCTTTTTAGATTCTAATTTTATTTTATTTGAAACACTTTAAGAGAACCATAATTAAGATTCTGCCCTCCAACGTTCACAAACATCCTAGAGGAACAATAATTTAAAAATCCTATTCCAACTCTCCTAACACTACCTCCTTAACCTTCTCCTCTTTATTCTTAGGAGAGAATATCTTAAAGTTTATCACTATTCTTACCACATCATCTCCATCAACTAAATCACACTCTCCAAGATAGGCCTTCTGTTTATTAAATCTAAGATATATTTTACTTTTCTCTATTCTTAAATCTATATCTCCCTTTAACATATTTACATTTTTCTCCTTGGATTTTATTAAATCCATAATACGTTTAAATATCTTCTTAGCCACTTTGCTCTTATTTATGGTGATTGTATGGATCTTTATTGGATTTCCGAAACATCCTTCATTTTCAACTGTCTCGATATATACATCTTCCTCATCAATATCTTCTGGTAAAAAGTAGATCATAGCCTCCAATACCTTGTCATCGTCCTCTGTAGCGTGAGATATGGTAGAGATTTGGATATTAGATATATCTACCTTTGACATGTGCATCCCTTTATTTTTATTTAATTATTTATAAATATTATAATCATATTTTCCATATATTTTTTAAACTTTAACTATAAAAATGGTGATATCTTGTTCAAAAGTTTGAAGGAAAAACTGAATAAAACAATATCTAAATTAAGTGATATGATTTACTCAAAGGGAGGGAGTAAGGAGGAGACGGAAGATAAAAAAGACATAGAGAGTACAACTGTAAGTGAGAAAAAAGTTGGGAGTTTACCTAGTGATGTAAAAAAGGAGGATAATAAAAAAGAGAGTAAAGAGAAAGTTGATAAAAATATAGGCTTCTTCGATAGATTTAAGATAACTAGAACAATAAAAAAGGTTCTTGGAAAGGAGGTTGTGCTAACTGAGGAGGATGTAGAGGAAGTTTTAGAGGAGTTGGAGTTGGAATTGTTAGAGGCTGATGTGGCCTACGAGGTTACTGAGAAACTTATTCAATCCCTGAGAGATCAGTTGATAGGTAAGAAAATCGGACCTAAGGATGATCCTGAGAAGGTAATTACAGAGGCCCTGAAGAACGCTATAAAGGAGGTACTATCTCAAAAGACTATAAATATATATGAGGTTATCGAGGAGAAAAAAAAGAAAGGAGAACCTACAGTTATTCTTTTCGTCGGGATAAATGGGACTGGGAAAACCACCACAATAGCAAAACTTGCATACCTACTGAAGAAGAAGGGTTACTCTGTAGTCTTGGCGGCAGGCGATACCTTTAGGGCTGGTGCTATAGAACAACTTGAAGAACATGGTAAAAGAATAGGTGTTAAGGTAATAAAACAGGTTAGGGGGGCTGACAGTGCGGCAGTAATCTACGATGCTATTGAGCATGCAAAGGCGAGAGGTATAGATGTGGTACTGGCAGATACTGCAGGGCGACAGGCCACAAATGTAAATCTCATGGAGGAGATCAGAAAGGTTGTAAGGGTAACAAAGCCTGATTTAGTAATATTTGTAGGAGATGCCCTCACAGGTAACGACGCCATAGTACAGGCTGAAGAGTTCAATAGGGTTGTAGATTTTGACGGCGTTATTCTAACAAAGGTGGATGCAGATGCCAAAGGTGGTGCTGCACTCTCTATTGCCTATGCCATTGGAAAACCTATTTTATTCTTGGGAACTGGACAGAATTATGAGGATTTAGAAGAGTTCAGTGTAGAGTGGATGATAGATAAACTGTTTGGTGATAGAAAAGAGTAGATAGTGATTTTTAATATTTTTTCCGGAATCCTACTTTACTCTTTCAACTGTGTAGAATATCTAAGAGGATAAGATAAAAATTACAGGCGATATTTATGATAAAAGTACTAGATGCCTCTTCTTTTATCCATGGATACAACCCATCCTTAGAGGAAGGAGAGCACTATACAACGAATAGTATAGTTGAGGAGGTAAAGAGTAAGAGAGATATTATCCACCTTGCCCTGGAATATGGAAAGTTATTTATCAGAGAGCCTAAGAGAGAGACTGTAGAGATGGTAAAAAGAGTCTCTGTAGAAACTGGAGACACTCTATCCCAGAGTGATATAGAGATACTTGCATTAGCCATAGATCTAGGTGGAGTACTTTATACCGATGACTACGGCCTACAGAATGTAGCGAGAAAACTCTCTGTCCCGTTTAGACCTATTCTATCTAAGGGTATAAGGAAGGAGTTGAGATGGAGGTTGGTATGTAAGGGATGTAAGAAAATATACAGAATAGATCACAAAGAGGATATCTGCGAGATCTGTGGGAGTCCCTTAGAGAGAAAAATGATTAAAAAAGATAGGAATTATAAGAAATATGACAAATAATAAAATAACATTTTCTATTAAAAAATATTATGAAAAAATTAAAAGATTAATAATTATTATTAAAAATAAAAAAAGTATTTAAAAATAAAAAATCCTATTATCTTAATAAAAATAATAAAAATATAAATGAAGAGAATATTGCAGACTCCTAATGATGACAATTATTTTTTATTGGAAATTTTTATTATTTTTATATAAATCTTTGTATTATCGGGAGAGATTTGATAAAGGTTATATTTCCTTCCCCAGCGTTCAAAGTAGTCAAAGGGATAATAGCTAGAATTTTATACTTTGTTTATGATTATTTTTTAAAATATTTTATTATTTCTAATAAAAAATAAAAAATATAATAGAGCTAAAGGTTCTTCTTACATTTTAAGATAATTATTTTAATTATTATACCCCGGTTCCCATCAAGATTGTGATTAGAAGAATAATAATAAAATATGGTTATTATAATAAGAATAATAAAAATTTAAAAGTAATAACAATAAAAAGGGATAGAGATAAAAATAAACCTTCCTTCCCATCAGTAGTGATCAATGAAAATAATCAGTATTTGGATATTCTAAGATCTTTCCGAACACTTAGGTAAAAATCTTTTTCTTATTTTTTATTATTTATTATTATTTTTATAATTATTCTTATTATTCTTTAAACTATTCTTTTGATGGGAATTAAGGTTTTAAATTATTATTATTTTTATTATTTTATTTTTAAATATCCTTTACCTCCTCCCAGCAGGCCTTTAAAACCTGGACAGAGTGTCTAAAGGTTTCAAGTTCCTCGGGGCTTATCTTTATAGGTACTATCTCCTCAATACCTTTTTTACCTAACTTAACTGGCACCCCTATGCATATACCACTTATACCGTCTATCTCTCCATCTAAGTATGTAGATAGTGTCAATACCCTCTTGTCGTCGTTGATTATCGTTCTTATTACATTAACCACCGCAGAGGCAGGACCGTACTCCGATCCCCCTTTTAACTTAATTATCTCCTCTCCCCTATTCTTTACAAGTTCCACTATCTCCTTATAGGGCAAATTCTCAAAACCAGGCATCCTACTTATAGGTATCCCTCCAATAGCAGTTGCACTTAAAAGGGGCACCATTGTATCTCCATGCTCCCCTATTATCCTCGTCCTAACCTCCCCTATATGTACCCCGAAGTACTTTGCAATAGATACCTTAAACCTCATAGAGTCTAAGTGAGTACCTAATCCAAATACCTGGCTCCTGTCGTAGCCACTCTCAAAGAGTGCCTTCTGAGTCATAATATCTACAGGGTTTGTTACTATGAACAACTTGGTATCACAGGTTTTAGATATGTCCTTAACGTAGTTCTTGATAATCTTTGCATTTATCTTTGCAAGATCTAACCTGGACATTCCATCCTTCCTCGGCACCCCTGCAGAAATCACTGTAATCTCACTACCATCTACAGCATCTGGGATCTCCTTATCACTGTAGATTTCTATCTCTGCATCCCTGGACTCTGCTGCAAGGGCATCGTACATATCCATCCTAATACCCTCTAATTTTTTTAGAGATTTCTCCCTGGATATAAGAACTATATGTTTTATAATAGGATCTCTTGCAAGTAAAAAGGACACTGTAGATCCTATCCTTCCAGAGGCTCCAATAACTGATATCTTCATCCTTCCACCTGTAATACTTTTGGATAGAAAATATTAAATATTATTACTAATAGTGTTAGTATTAATACGATTATCTTTAGAAAGTAATATATAGTTAAAGTTTTTTTTAACATATCTAAAGTATACTTTAATAAATACTATATCTAGGAGGTTTTTACTATGGAAAGGGATAATAGAACCCCAGATATAGAGGAGATAGATATTTTAGCTATTGGATTACTACTCACAGCCCCTATGATGTCTGAGTACGAGATGAGATGTATCGTATGCAAACTGAAAAAAATAGCAAGAAAAAAGAAGATGGCAAATTACAAAAGTGTCAATGAGATATTAGACGACTGGGCTAGTAGAGCCTACCAGTTAACTATGAAGTACTAACTTACCAACCCATTAGGAAGTAAGGTATAAGGGAAAGTATCATAATTATTCCTATGAATATAGTTAATAACTTCTTTAATTCTTTATCTTTATAATTTTTATTACTTTTATTATATTTATTTTTACCTCTCCTTTTCATGGATATCCCTCAGTTCCAGGTAAGATAACCTTACCAGTCTCTTCTCACTGATATTTAAGGATTTAATTAGATTCATAAGATCCTTCATAGCCTCTTCTCTCTCAGATTCAGATTTAACAGTTTTTTCAAATTCGGCAAAGTATCCTATCCCCTCCACCTCGTCAATAGACACAGTTATATCTTCACTGTTTTTGTATATCTCCCTTATCTTCTTAATTGGAGGTAGTGGTTTAAATCCAAGTTTTTCCAGTATCACCTTGGTAACATCTCCGTCATTTACAATAACCTGATACTCCTCCCTAGTCTTTGATTTATCGTCTATCTTTGGCCCTTTGTAGGTTAAATAGTAATTTATATACTTCTTGTAGAAATCTACAGATTTCCTTACCCTAAGTGCCTCGTCAGTTTTTCTAAAATCCCTATCTATACCGTTAAAGTAGGTATCGATTTCTTCAATTTTAGTATATTTTTTAAATCCTAAATTTTCTAGATTACGGGTAAGATTTGGTATTTCATCTTTCTCCAATCTAACTTTTAACTCTACTTCGATCATAATACCACCAAACTTTTAATATAGGGCTTTAACACCTTCCTTAACTCCTCCACATCCACGTTCTCTATCTCAAGCCATATGACCACATGATCCTTCTCCTTTTCAAGGGTTGTAGATAGTATATTGCCCCCTATCTCCGATATCTTCGAGGATATATCTGCCAGTAATCCTATTCTATCCTCAGCTACGATCCTGATCTTCCTAGTTAGCAAACTGATATAGCCCTTCTCTATTAGATATCTCCCCTCCTCTGTTAAATAAACTCCTCCATTTTTACCCTTTTTTGTAATTACTAAACCTAAATCCCTCAAAACTCTTATGTATCTATCTACATTCTTCGGATGTAGATTTAACCTATTGGAGATCTCTCTAACTGTGTTGCACTCAGTTAGAAGTTCCATTATTTTTTTAGTTGTGCCCTCAACTTTCATCCTCCCACAGAGACATAACTTACTATATCGTAACTGTTATTTATTATTAATTATTACTTTGTTATTAATTTTAACAGTTTAAAAAGGTGAAAAGATGTTAACCCATGTGGATGAAAAGGGAGTGAAGATGGTAGATATCTCAGATAAGGAGGATAAACATAGGGAATGCATTGCAAGAGGCTTTATCAAGTTGAAACCCTCTACAGTGGAGGCGATCTCTAAGGGAGAGATAATAAAAGGGGATGTGCTAACTACAGCCCAGGTTGCAGCGATAATGGCAGTAAAGAATACCTCAAATATAATTCCCTTATGCCATCCTATTCCTATAACTGGAGTAAATGTTGAATTTAAAATAGAAAGAGACGGTATAGAGGTGGAGGTAAGGGTAAAAACTACCTATAAAACAGGTGTGGAGATGGAGGCACTTACAGGTGTTTCAGTAGCACTTCTAACAATATGGGATATGGTAAAATCTATTGAAAAGGATGAAGATGGGCAGTATCCAGATACTGAGATACGTAGTATAAAAGTTGTAAGTAAGGTAAAGGAGTAAGGTTGATAGGATGTGGGACTTGGAGAGGGATAGGGTTATAAGAGAGATATTAAGGCATAAGGGAAAGAGAATACTCTTCCAGGCTCCTGAAGGGTTGAAGTTAGAGGTTGAGAGGGAGATAGAGGAGATAAGGAGGTACTTTAAAGATAGAGGTAGGGAGGATATAGAACTTATAATATGGGGTGGTAGTGCCTTTGGAGCCTGTGATGTATGTGATAGGGAGGGAAGTTATCTAAATGTGGATCTTATTATACACTATGGACATGAGGAATTGCCTTACGTAAGATCGGAGATACCTGTTGTCTATATTCCAGTTTATTACAAACCTGATAGGGAACATCTGATGGAGATATTCAGGGATATCGATAGAATACTTGAGGAGTACGGAGATCCTGTAATAACTACTACGGTGCAGTTTAAAAGGATCCTTGAGAGGTACAATCCCTATTTAGTACTTGGGTGTAGGGCAAATATAACCTTGGAAGGGGATAGGGATATCCTTTATATAGGAAGTGGGAGGTTTCACCCATTAATGCTGGCATATAAGTTTAGAAGGGAGGTACTTACATACAACCCTATAACGAGGGAGTTCTCGAAGATAAGGAGAGATGAGGTCGAAGGTTTTATAAAGAGGAGGCTGGGAGTAATATCTAAATTGCATTTAAATCCTCCGAGGAAAATCGGAGTTGTACTATCTACAAAGAAGGGCCAATGTAGAATTCATGTGTTTGAGAGAGTAATTAAAATACTTAGAGAGAGAGGTATAAAATATATTCCTATAGTGTTAGACAATATAGCCCCTGAAAATCTAATATACAATGTAGACGCCTACGTTGTATGTGGCTGTCCAAGGGTGGTGTTAGACGATTATATCAACTATAAGAAGATACTTTTGACACCTAAGGAGTTTGAAATGTATATAACTGGCAATTTCGATTATCAGTTGGATGAAATATTGCCTGAGGATTTTTAAGTAGGTGAATATTCATAAAGAACATGTTAAGAACATAACATTATTAAAATTAAAATAATAATTATAAAAAATATATTAAAGTTAAAAAAATAATAAAAGAAATTAATAAATATAAAAAAGGAACAAAAATTCTCTTAAGAAAAGGGTTTAACAGAAATCCTGCCCTACTCCTTCACTACATACTATAAACCTGAGGATAAAGTCATAATTTAACTAATATATATATATATTTTTATTATTTTTATTTTTATTATTTTAAGTATTAACAGTTTTTTAGGGTCTTTATTTTTTTTAATTTCAATTATTTTTCTATTATTTTAATTATTATTTAAGATCTCGATATTATTATATATGATTTAAAAAAGTTTTATTTTATTTTTGTAATAAATCAGAAAAATATAAAATCTCAAAAAAATTGCTATCTACTTAAGAAAGAAGAAAATGACAAAGGTTGGAAGAATAAAAGAGTAAAATCTCACCGTTATCTCTTGGAATACCCTTAGTCCTGTAAATTCCGCTGACCCCCTTTTTCAGGATTTTTTACTCTTTTTTATTTTATTTTTATTATTCTTTAAAATTTATTATAAAAAGTTAAAAAATAAAAAGTCAAGTAGTTATGGAATATAACTTCCCTTATCCTTTCAGTCCCAACTTCTCAAGTACTGGATCACAGGATATAAAGTGTAGATCCAGTGCAACATCCTCAGGTTTCATACCCATAGCAAGACCTAACAACTGGGAGTAGTGTATAACTGGCAACGAATACTCCCTTCCAAATTTCTCCTTTATCTCTATCTGCCCTCTATCAAACTGTAAGTGGCAGAATGGACATACCTCTGTAATACAGTCTCCTCCAGCATTAATTACATTTCTTATCTTTGTCTCTGTAATCTTCAGTGCAGTCTCCAAGTCTCTAGCCCTTACACCTCCTCCAGCACCACAGCACATCTGTTTATCTGGGTAGTATATAGATTTGGCACCTATAGCCTCCACAAGAACGTCAAAGGATTTTGGCCTCTCTGCACTCTCTAAATTTTTTATATCAGTTGGTTTCAAGTAGTGACATCCATAATGAACTGCCACGTTTAAGTCCAACGGCCTTACAACCTTCTCCCTTATGGCGTCTGGGCTGTAGTCGAAGTAGAGTACCTCTGGCAGGTGTCTAACACGTACCTTTCCCTTGTACTCGTAGCCGTACTTTGAGAGGATCTTATTTACTTTCTCCCTTGCTCTCTCGTTCTCATGGAGTATGTGGTTTGCCTCGTAGAGGGAACCGTAGCAACCGTTACAGATAGTTAGTATATCCAGTCCCCTCTCCTCTGCAACACAGAGGTTTCTTCCTGCAAGGGTTAGCCATGTTAGTAGGTCGAAGGAACCAAATACTCCTGGAGCAGGACAACAGGATGCCTTCTCAAAAGGATACAACTTTATACCTAACTTATCCAACGCCTTATAGGTTGCACTCTCTATACCTGGATACCTGTTAGGTGCAATGCATCCTAAGAAGAACAAAAACTCTAACTCCTTCATAGTTTCACCTTTTAATTAATCTCTGTCCAGTCCTTAGTTTCAATCTCTTCTAACTCCTTAGTTTCAGGGCTGATACCTGCATTTTTACAGAATTCAGTATCTTCCATAACTCCCCTTATATGCTCCAGTACCTCAGGATACTTGTAGGTTGTTGGAGGTACTTCACTTAAACCTAACTTCTTTCTAACCTCTTTCATTTTATCGTTTATAGGTACTGCATGACCAGTTAAAAATACGTAAAGTGCAGTTTTTCTATGGGCAAGGGCAACATACCCCATCTGGAATGCTATATTTCTCATAGCCTTAATAATTTCTGTAATCTTCACATCCCTTGGACATCTCTCGTAGCAGGTATAACATGTAGTACATTTCCAGAGATCTTCACTTTTTATATAATCTCCGTATCCAAATATGGCAGCCCTTATTAATTTTCTCGTTCTGTACGCAGTTATTCTTCCACTTGGACATCCTCCTGTACAGGTTCCACACTGGTAGCACCTGGTAAAGGATCTTATTACATCCTCCTCTCCTATCTTTTTTCCAATCTCTACTAATTTCTCTGGAAGTTTTGGATTGAAATCTTTGACACTTATAACCATGATATCACCCCTATTGATGTATGAAGGGAGATATATTTAAATGATATTTGTTGACATCTTTCTATAATACAGGTGTATAAACCCTTTAGTTATAGTTATGGATTATTTATTTTTTCAATATTTTTAACTAAATAATAAAATCCTTAATTTCTATTGGATCAGTAATTAAAAAAATAATAAAAATTTTTTAGATTTATTATATTAATTTAAAAAAATTAATAAAAGAGATATAAAAAAGAAAAGAGAAATCATTAAAAATTATCAATATCTACCTTAATTCCCATCAAAGTAACGATTTAAATAATATTTAAATAATAAAAATAAGAATAATAAAAAGGACTAGAAAAAACCTTAGTTCCCACCAGTAGTGATTAAAAGAATAATGAAAATGATAATCATTATAATAAAAATCATGATTAAAATAACTAGTATAAAATCTATATAAAAACTATTGAATATCCTAAGACCCTTCCGAACCCTTAGATAAGATAGGAGATCTTATTCTGGTATCCACTATATATTAGAAGGTATTCAGAGGATCATTCTCCTCCAATCTTCTTTTTAAAATATTTTATATCGGAGATAATAGAAGTTTTCTATTTTTTAAACATTTTTTTATTTTTTATTTTTATTATTACTCTTATTATTTTTTAAACTATCCTTTTGATGGGAACTAGGGTCAATATCTATCTTTTTAGAACATTATCTAAAAAATATAAAACCAAATCTATTTAGGAAAAAACATTCTCTCCTCCAAAATATTCAAGAGTATATAAAGAGGTTTTATTCTCAAAAATTTTATTAATTTATGTCTTAATTATTTTATTATAATTTCATAATTTTTAAATAGAAAGTAGGATATAAAAATCAAAAATTAATAATATATAAATCTCTAATTATATGCTTAGAAGTGTTAAAAACCAATATATCACCACTGCAGAGATGCATCCCACTATTGTACATATAAAGTTAACATGTTCATTGTTCAGCAGCCCTTTCCTCTCAAAGAGCGCTCCAGAGATGCTATCTGAGAGGTTTCCTAAGATACCTGATATAGTACCAACTACGACAAGATAGAAGTTGTTAAACAGTAAAGCGGCTAAAAGTCCTATGAGGAGACCACCTATCAAACCTGCAACAGTACCTCCTAACGTTATACCTCCATCAGTACCTTTTTCAACCTTTTCAAAGGTAGTTATCAATATTGGAGTCTCCTCAGATAGGACTCCTAACTCGGAAGAGAATGTATCTGAAGTAGCGGCAGCTATAGCACCCACGTATCCAACGAGAGCTGTGTTGTAATCTAGGATGCCAATAATATACATTATCACTATTAAAATCGCCACTAACCCATTTGCTAGCACATTTTTTAAGGATCTTCTACACTCGTAAAGTTTCATAGATTCTTTTTTAGAACATCCTACTCTACTGACTAAACTACCTAACACTAAGAAACTTAATATTATCAACAACCATTTTATATCTGTCCCCATAAGTATAATAAAGGCCATAAGGGTGGAGACTACTACACCGATATCGTCCAAGTAGTTCTTCTTCTTTATTATATAGGCTAAAATTACCACCACAACAAGGGTATATATAAATTTTATATATATATCCATCATCTTTCACCAGAGGATTAAAGTTGTTTCAACCTTATGCACAATATGAAATAAAATATAATTTTAATAAATATCCCGATGTTTTATAAAAAGAATACGGTGATATCCATGGAGAGCGGTAATAGAGAAAAGGATCTTTATCTATTTAAAAAAACTATTAAGGAGTTGAAGAGTAAAAAAGGAAAAGGTACTGAGTTGATAAGTCTCTATATACCTGCAAGAAGGAGAATATCTGATGTTGCCCAGTACCTAAGGGAGGAACTCTCCCAGTCCTCTAACATTAAAAGTAAAACAACGAGGAAGAACGTTCAGTCTGCAATTGAGGCAATTCTCCAAAGGTTGAAACTTCTAAAAGAACCCCTTGAGAAGGGAGTTATTATATTTTCAGGAATGGTTCCCAGGGGAGGGCCAGGGACTGAGAAGATGGAAACCTACGTTTTGGAGCCACCTGAACCTATAAAGACATTTATATACAGATGTGATTCCCAGTTCTATACGGAGCCCTTGGAGGACTTCCTAGAGGAGAAGGATGTATACGGTATCATACTTATAGATAGAAATGAGGCTACAATTGGGATAGTCAAGGGTAAAAATATTCAGATACTGAAGAGACTAACCAGTGGAGTTCCTGGAAAGTTCAAGGCTGGTGGACAATCTGCAAGGAGGTTGGAGAGGCTGATAGATGACGCTGCACACCAGTTTATGAAGAGGGTAGGGGAGTATGCAAATGAGGAGTTTCTACCTCTACTGAAGGAGAAGAAGTTAAAGGGCATACTTGTAGGAGGTCCTGGAAATACGAAGATCGAGTTTGTAAAGAAGGGATATCTCAACCATGAATTGAGAAAAATAGTTATCGATACATTTGATATATGCTATACTGAGGAGTTTGGAATTAGGGAACTGTTGGAAAAAGCCTCTGGTGTTTTAAGAGATTTAGAGTTGATGAAGGAGAGGGAAGTTGTTCAGAGATTCTTCAAAGAACTTATAAAGGAGGACGGTGGCCTCGCAGCCTACGGTGAAAAGGAGGTTATGAGATATCTCCAGATGGGTGCCGTAGATACCCTTATCATTACCGATAACATAAATATGTCCAGGGTAACTGTAAAGTGTAACAACTGTGATTTTGCCCAGGAGGTAAATGTGAAAAACGATGAACTTCCAAAATTTGAAGAGGATCTTAAAACGAAATCCTGCCCACAGTGTGGTGGGATGTTGTATATCGCCGATAAAGAGGACATTATCGAATACTTTGCAAAACTCTGTGAAGAGACTGGAACAACCTTGAAAATAGTGTCTACAGATACTGAAGAAGGTAGTCAGATATACAAGGCATTTAAAGGTATAGCTGCTATTTTGAGGTATAAGTTAGATTAAATTTTAATAAATACCCTTTAATTTCTAAGAAAATAACAATATATTTTATAATAATTATTTAATATTTTTATATATAGAATTTTACATATATTACTTTCTAGTAGAAATGACATTTATATAAAAATTGCTCTAATTTACAGGTGAAGATATGGTATTTTTATCCGAAATACATCTAAAAAATTTCAAATCCTTTAAAGACATTAAATTAAAGATACCTCCGGGATTTACCGCCATAGTAGGACCAAACGGCTCTGGAAAATCTAACATTGTAGATGGGATATCCTTTGTTCTGGGAAAAACCTCTGCAAGATCCCTAAGGGCTGAACGATTTAACGAGTTGATCACCTACCACAGGGGGAAAAGAGCAGAATACGCCGAGGTAATACTGTTTTTTGACAACAGAGACAGAAAGATACCGGTAGATTCAGATAAAGTAGGCATCTCCAGGAAGGTAAAGTTGAAGGGGGAGAATAACTACTACCTTATTTGGTACGAGGAGAAAGTGGAGGATGGTGAAAAAAAGTTTATTGAGAGAAGGAGAAAGATTAGAAAATCTGAGGTAATGGATATATTCAGTAGGTTATCCCTTGGTGGAGAGGGATTGAACGTTATACTTCAGGGAGATGTTACGAAAATAGTGGAGATGTCTCCAAAGGAGAGGAGGAAACTCTTAGATGAGATAAGTGGGATCTCAGAGTACGACGAAAAAAAGGAAAAGGCTCAGAGGGAGTTAGAAAGGGCTAGGGAGTACATAGAGAGGATAGATATAAGGATAAAGGAGGTAAAAAGTAATCTAGATAAACTTAAAAGGGAGAAGGAGGAGGCTGAGAGATACATAAAACTAAGTGAGGAGTTGAAAACTGCCAGGTATGTTTTAACATCTAAAAAAGTAGAGGAGTTGAAAAAGAAGATAAAGGACATTGAGAAAAATATAAAGGAACTGGAGGGATCCAGAGAGAGGTACATTGAGGAATTAGAGGAGATAGAAGGTAAGATATCTAACTTAAGGCATAAGTTGGATAATGTAGTTGAAGAGTTGAAGGAGAAGGGAAATGAGGAGATCTTGGAGTTACACAAAACTATAAGGGAACTTGAGTTAACCCTTGAAAGTGATAGGAAGAACCTCGACAACACATTGAATGAATTAAAGAATAGTAAATTACAGTTAAAAAATAAAAGAGAGGAGTTAGATAGTACCAGAAGAAAGGTTGAAGAGTTGAAAGAGGAGATACTAGAGAAAGAGAGGGAGTTAAAATCTATAGAGGAGAAGATAGAACTTCTAAAAAGTGAGAGAGACTCCTTAAAATCTAAGATAGAGAGATGGGAAACTCGTATAAATATACTTAAAGGGATGGAGGGGAAACTTACAGAGAAGTTCAACACCTATCAGAGGGAACTTCACAGGTTAAGGATGGAGTTAAGTAAAGTCCTTGGAGATATAGATAGAAAATCCTTCCAGATATCCCAAAATACAGAGAGGATAGAAAAACTTAGGAAAGAGTTAGAGGCATTGGAGAATGAGGAGTTAGATACTAAGTCTATCTACAGGGAGTTGGAGGATGTATCTGTGGAGTTGGAACTGTTGAAGAGGAAGGTAGAGAAACTTGAGGAAGAGAAGAAAAAACTTCAAAGGAGAAGGGAGGAGTTATACAGTGAATACGCTAAGGAAAATGGGAGAATTAAGGCGTTAAAGGAGATGGAGAATTACACCATAGACAACACAGTAAGGAGAGTATTGGAGGCTAACCTTCCAGGAGTTGTAGATATGGTGGGAAACTTAGGAAAAACGAAGGAGAAGTATAAGGTGGCAATAGAGGTTGCAGGGGGCAGTAGGTTGAAGTATATCGTAGTTAGAAGTATGGAGGATGGTGTCAGGGCTATAGAGTACCTTAAGAGGAACAGGTTGGGTAGAGCCACATTCCTACCTATGGATAGAGTAAAAGGTAGGGAACCAGAACATATCTTAGAGGAAGGTGTAGTGGGAAGGGCTATCGATCTAGTGGAGTTTCAGGAGGAGTACAGAGGAATATTCAACTACGTATTTGGCAACACCTATATAGTTAAGGATCTAAGAACTGCCAAGGAACTTTCAAAAAAATACAGGGCCAGATTTGTATCCCTCGAGGGAGACGTTATAGAACCTTCAGGTGCTATGGTGGGAGGTAGTGTTAAGCCCTCTGCCAGTATAAAGGTTGAAATAAACACTGAAAAACTTGAGAGGATCAAAGAGGAGTTGGAGGATATAGAGGAGAGGTTAAATGGTAGAGATGGGTTGATAGTTCAGATAGAGAGACTAAATGAAAGGATAAACTACTACTACAGTAAAAAGTTGGAGTTGGAGGGTAAATTGGAGTTTATAAGAGATAGGGAGAGAAGAAAGATAGAGACTGTAAGGGAGTACAACAGAAAAATAGAAGAACTTCGAACTATCAACAAAAAACTTCAGGAAGAGTTGAAGGAGTTGGAGAAGTTGAAGGAAGAGTTAGAAGGCAAGATAGAGGATCTGGAGAAAAAGGTGGAAGAGACTATCAGTAAAAGGGAGGATATATTAAAGGAATTGAAATCCTACGAGGACTCTACAGTTATAAGAAGAATCAGAGAGTTGGAGGAGGAGATAGGGAAACTGGAGAGGAGAAGAGATACCTTAAAGAACGATATAAAAGGAAATAAAAAACTAATAGAGGAAGTCCTTATTCCAAAGATAGAAGAGACTAAGGAAAAAATAGAGGAGTTAAATAAAAAGATAGAGATACTAGAGAAAAACGTTGAATTCTACAGAAACAGTATTGAAAAGGGAGCTAAAACCTTGAGAGAGAAGAGGGAGAGATATTTAAGGCTAAGTGAGAACCTAAATGAACTTACAGAGAAAAAGGAAAAATACGAAAATGAAATAAAAACACTTTACAGTAGAAAAAAGATACTCTCAGAAAAGATCGAGGATATAAATAGGGAGATAAATAAGTTATCCCTAGAGAAGGTTAAATGGGAGACTAAGTTAGAGGAGGAGGAAAAGAAACTCTTAGAAATTGTGGGAGATCTACCTAAGGTGGTGGCGGATAAATTAGAGAAAATGGAAGTTGAGGAGTTGGAGAGATATATTCAAGAAGTTGAAACAGCCATCAAAAAACTTGAACCTGTAAATATGAGATCTATTGAGGACTATAGATACATAGAGGAACGTTATAGGGAACTACTCTCTAAGAGGAAGGAGTACGAGAAGGATGAAGAAAAATATCTCCAACTAATCCAGGAGGTTGAAAGAAGGAAAAAAGAGGTATTTATGGAGGTATTTAGAAAGGTATCTAAAAATTACGAGGATATTTATAAGAGTATTGGAGGTAGAGGAAGATTGAGATTGGAGAATCCAGAGAATCCATTTGAAGGAGGACTCTTAATAGATGCCTCTCCACAGAATAAGCGACTTCAAAGTTTAGATATGATGAGTGGAGGGGAGAAATCCCTAACGGCGCTGGCCTTTTTATTTGCTATTCAGAGGTTGACACCTGCCCCCTTCTATGTTTTAGACGAGATAGATGCTACATTAGATACTAAAAATGCAAGTTTAATAGGAGATATGATAAAGAATGCCTCAAAGGAATCCCAGTTTATAGTGATATCCCACAGGGAGCAGATGATAAGTAGGGCGGATACTCTGTATGGTGTTTATATGGAGAATGGAATAAGCAAGGTAGTTGGAATAAGGTTGGATCTGGAGGAGGGTAAAAACAATTCTCAGGGAGATATAGTTATAGGTAAAACGACCTGTGCTAAAGAATGATAATATTTCGTTTTCGTTAAATAAAAAATAATTATTAATTAAAAATTTTAATAAAAATGATCAAAATAAAAAAGATCTCTTAGATCTTGGAAAAAGGAGGGTTGGATTTCCAATAGGGTTCAGTAATATAAGTCTTACAAACACATTAATCATTTTCTATGATAATGTAAAACTTCTATTAATGAAAATTTTATTTTTTCAATTATTTAGGGTTATATTCTTTTTTATTAACTTATTAAGATTTTTTTTATTTTTTAATTAACCTTTGATATAATCGTATATTTCTATTTTTTATTAAAAAATAATAATTATTATAATACAATAAAATAATTAAGAAGTTGTTTAAAATAAAAAACTCCTAATTTTTTGCCTTAAAAAATATAAAATTTTAAAAATAAATCTTGTTAAACGTTAAACAGATAGGCATTTACTTACCCTAAACATTGAAGAGTATTGATCCAAGGAGATTTTTTATTTATCCATCATAAATTATAATATGTTGTTCATAAAAACTGTAATTTTAATTTTTTAATTAATAATTTAATGTAATAAATAGTATATTTTAATATCACTTTTAATGAGAAATTGTCAATATTATTTTAATAGAAATCATATTCTTAGACCCTAGTTCCCATCAAAGGGATAATTTAAAGAATAATAAAAATAATTATAAAAATAAAAAATATAAAGAAAAGGTTTAAAAAACAGAAACTTCTATTATCCTAGATAATAAAATTTTAAAAAGAGGATTGAAGGAGAATGACCCTCCGAATACCCTCTAATATAGGTATTCAGAATATGATCTCCTATCTTACCTAAGTGTTCAGAAAGATCTTAGGATATTTAATGATTTTTTATATATAGGTAGACTGATATTTTCATTATGATTTTTATTACAATAATTATTATTTTCATTATTCTTTTAATCGCTACTTGGTGGGAGTTAAGGTATTCTTAGATAATTTTTTAAACATTTTATAAATTAATTTTTACCCACCTTTTTTTCCTATATTCCCAATATACCTACATTTTGGATAGTTAGAACACCCTAAAAACTCTCCGTACTTACTCCTTCTAACTACAAGATTCCCTCCACACCTTGGACACTTTTTAGAGTTCTCTATATTTTCATCCTCTTCCATCCTCTTTATCAACTCTCTTCCAATATCAGCCTCTCTACTCTTAACTTCCTGGAGTATCTTCCTCAATCTCTCCTCAGCCATCTTTAAAACATCTTCTTTCTTCATTTCTCCTTTCTGTACTTTCTCCAGTTTGTCCTCCATATCCCTTGTCATCCCTTCCTCTACTATCTCGGGGCAGTACTTCTTTAAAGTCTCAATTACAGCCATACCTAAGTTGGTTACCCTAAGATGTCCCTTCTCCTCAACTACGTAACCTCTCTTTATAAGTTTTTCTACAATCTCCGCCCTTGTAGATTTTGTTCCCAATCTCCTCCTTTCTAACTCTTTAATAATAGAGGACATGCTGTATCTCTTAGGAGGTTTAGTTTTTTTCTCCTCTAGTTCTATCTTCTTAATAGATACAATATCTCCCTCTCTGAAATTGGGAATCTCCTTCTCTTCAAAGTTGCTGAAGTAGTATATTTCATGCCAACCATTATATAAGGTTCTGGCACCACTGAGTTTAAACAACTCACCACCTATATCTAGATGTACCTCTATATACTCCCTCCTCATATCGTCCCAGAATGCACTCAAAGTCCTTCTAACTATAAGATCGTAGACCTTCCTCTCCTTAGAAGTTAGAGGCTCCTCAGGTACATCTACAAAGTGTATTGCAGGATGGGCAGGATCCTCCTTCTTACCTTTAACAGGCTTTCTACTTTCTTTAAGTATTCTTTCAGCGTATTTTCTGTACTCCTCAATTTCACTTATTTTTTCCAACATATTTTTTAGATACTTCCAGTTATCAGGAAGTTTCTGGGAACTTGTTCTTGGATAGGAACAGTATCCCTTTTCGTAGAGTTTCTGGGCAATCTCCTGGGTTTCCTTTGGAGAGAGTTTATATATCCTATATGCCTCCCTCTGTAGAGTTCCCAAGTCGAAGGGAGGAAGAGGTTTTATACTTCTTTCCCTTCTTTTCACCTTTAGAACTTTACCCTCTTTTTTATCCTTTATCTTACTGTATATCTCCTTTGCCTCTTTTTCATCCCAAAATTTCTCCCTACTATGGATAGCCTTTATATCCTCTTCCAATATTCCCTCTATTACCCAGTACTTTCTACTCTGGAAGTTCTTTATTTCCCACTCCTTCTCCACTAAAAAGGCTAAGGCTGGACCTTGAACCCTTCCGGTGCTCATTGTTCTCCATCTATTTACAGCCTTGAGAGATTGCATAAGGGCTCTTGAGACGTTGATACCGTAGTACCAATCTAACTTATGCCTACTCTCTCCAGCATCTACGAGACCAGAGTCTATCCTATCTGGGTTTTCATATGCCCTTATTATCTCCTCCTTTATTAAACTGGAGAATCTCATTCTCTTTGCATCTCTTCTTCCACAGATGTGATAGAGGGCATGATAGCCTATCAACTCTCCCTCAATATCCCAATCTGTCGCTATATAGATATCATCTACATCCTTTGAGAGTTTTTTTAAAGTGTCTATGTACTTCTTTACGTACTCCTTTCCCTTTACCGTCCATGCAGGTACCCACCTAACATCGAATACTGGATACTCTCCAAATCTCCTATTTTTATTCTCTTCCTCCAATGTAAAGAGATGTCCAACTGCAGAGGCTACGATGATCTTCTCTCCCTTCCTCTCTACCTCGTAGTAAGGTACTCCCTTGTAGGATCTCTTTTTTACCTTTCCTAGAGCACTACCTATTTTCTTCGCAACCTTAGGTTTCTCGCAGATTATTAACTTTGTCATAGTCAATCCCTTAAAATCATAATTAAACCATAAATATTATATAACATTGAAAGAAACCTATTTAACATTTCAGAAGTATTTTAAACATATTTATATTTAATTTAATGGATATGTTTTAGAAAAAATTTTTAAAGTATTAACTGTCTTAAAAATATTTACTATAATTATTAATAACCTCTCTTTCTGGAGGAGAATATGATACTCATTATAGGTTATGGTTCTTTTGGTCGTAAAGTTGTAAACTATGCTAAAAACTTAGATAGAGTAAGAGTAATAGATAAAAACCCAACAGTCTTCGAGTCTGTAGATAAGTTAGACTTTGAATACATCGTAGGAGATGCCTGTGAAAAAGAGATCCTTCTGAAGGCTGGTGTTAAAGAGGCAGATACTGTATTAATACTTACCAACGACCATACAGCAAACAAAAAGATAGTAGAACTGATAAAAGAGTTAAATCCTACAGCCTATTTAATTGCCAGGGGTATTCCTAAGTATCCAGATCTATATTCTGGGATTCAGGTAGATAGGGTAATATATCCCATTGATTGTGCTGCCAAGGAGATAATATCTGAAATAGAAAAATCTAAATTGAGAAAAAGATTGATGGATTTAGAAAAGGTGATACTGGATTTAAAGTTGAAACATGGAATTACGATGGACGTGGATAACTTAAAGGAAGGTGGAGTTAACAACGATAGTAGTATATCTTTTTTAATACTAATGCACAACAATCCAGATCCAGATTCCATAGCCAGTGCAATGGCTCTGAAGAGGATACTTGAGAGATGGAAGGTAAGGGCAGACATAGGTTATGGAGGGAGGATAGAATTTGACGAAAATAAGGCCATGGTCAATTTACTTGGTATAAAGTTAATACCAATCGAGGATATAGATATTAACAAGTACGATGGTATTGCAGTTGTAGACACTTCCTCCTCAAAACTACTTCCTATAAATCCAGAGCGTGAGATAGATATTCTAATAGATCATCATGAGAACGGAGATTTAACTGCGAAATATATGGATATAAGGCCAGATATTGGAGCAACTGCTACGATAATGTTGGAGTACTTAAATGAGTTAAATATTACTCCAAAACAGGATTTGGCAACAGCACTCTACTATGCCATATGTTCAGATACCAACTACTTTAGAAGAAAGACTTCTAAAAAAGACTTTGAGGCTGCAGGATACCTACAGGATCTCATGGATCCAAAAACCTTAGAGATGATAGAGAACCCTGAGATGGATACTGAAACTATGGAGATTCTTGCAAGATCTATTTTAAATAGAAAGGTAGTTGGAAGTAGTATAGCCCTATCCTATGTCGGCACTATTAAAAACAGAGGAGCATTGGCCAAGGCTGCAGATTTCTTACTTAAGATGGAAGGTATAACCACAACCTTTGTATTTGGGATATCTGAAAATAAAATATACATAAGTGCCAGGACGAAGGATCTGAGGATAGATGTAGGAGAGATTATGAGAAGGGCCTTTGGAGGAGGAGGACATCAAAAGGCTGCAGCGGCGAGTATAGATCTTGGAATATTTGAATCTGTCTCAGATAAGGACTCACTTAGAAAATTAGTTGAGGAGGCCATACAGACTAAGATATTGACGGTGATGGGAATAAGTGAGGAGGAGGAAAAGGTTAAAAGTTAATAGTATTTTTTAATATGTCTCATTTTCTTCTTTTATTACTATTTAGAAACCTTTTTATTTGGATTTTAACTTTATTTTTAATCCTATTAGAGTTAACTATTAAATACCCTACTGAGACAATTTCCTCATCGATCAGGCTGACTTTGGGGGTGTTTCAGGAAAATATAGGGAATTTCTGGATAACTTCAATTTAAATAATATTTTTTAAATATTAAACTAGTATAAAAATAATGATTATTATTTATAACTAATTTTTTATTATTTATTTTTATCAGGTGATGCTATGAAAAAATTCACTATTTTACTAATAATTTTTACAATATTGCCCTTAAGTCTCGCCTGGAACGACTGTTCCTACGGGATAACAAACTCCTCCTGCCACTTTCCAGGATACTGTTCAAGATATATAGATACAAATAACAACAACATCTGTGATCATAGTGAGCCAGCACCAGAGAGTATAGGAGATCCTAGGGGAGAAGATACAAACGCCTCTGAAAGTAAATTGTCGAATAATTCCATCTTTAGAAATGATGATCAAGATGAAAAACCCCTTATTGATAAAATAATAGAGTTTCTATTTATAGAGGTTGATCTCAAGGAAGTATTGTTAAGTCTGTTAGAGGGGGTATTTAGATAAAAGATGAAATTTTTGTAATATGAACAAAAACTATTTAACTAAAAAGACAATTCCTTAAACTATTTTTAAAAACCTCTAATAAAAATATTATAAAAATAAAATCAAATGAACACTGAAAAAAATAATAAATATAGAATTTTTTTACTTCTTTTTTATTTAATTAGTATAGATGATAGTTAATAACCCTAATTCCCATCAAAAGGATAGTTTAAAGAATAATAAAAACAATAAAGATTTTAAAATAAAACTTCTATAACCCAGATATAACATTTTAAAAAGAAGATTGAAGGAGAAAATCTTCTGGATTATCTTTAATACAGGAATTCAGAATGAGATATTCTATCTTACCTAAGGGTTCGGAAAGATCCTAAGGATATTTTTATATTGGTTATTTTCATTCTTCTTTTAATCACTACTTGGTGGGAACTAAGGTTAGTTAATAATTTTTATTGGGTGGCAAGGTGCTGAAGATATACAAATTCTTTAAGGAGCATCTACAATCAGTAAGAAAGTTGATACAACTACTGTTTTTTGTCTATTTTATATATTCATCTAACTTGTGTCTATGTGTATTAGGTGTGATAGAGAAGTTTATTTTAATGAGAGATTTCTATCTAACTTCTACCTTAGTTGTCCTCTTACTTACCCTTATCTTAGGTAGGGTGTTCTGTGGATGGGTATGTCCTCTCGGATTTATATTTGACATTACCTATAAGTTGAGGATGAAGGTTTCCAATTTGAAGTTCCTCCCAACAGTTCCAGAGAAGATCCACAGTAAGTTGATCTATCTAAAGTATATATTATTAATATTATTTTTATATTTAACTTATAAATTATCAATTTATGCATTCTGTAAGGTATGTCCCCTTGGTACCTTAACAAACCTCTATGGAACTGTAATATCTATAATACTCCTTGTATTTTTCTTAATTATGGGATTTGTATATCCTATGTTCTTCTGTAGATACTTCTGTCCAATAGGGGCGTTGTTAGGTATATTTTCAATTAGACCCTTATTTAAATTAAAAATTGATAATGAAAAATGTGTAAATTGTAAGTTATGTGATAGAAAATGTCCAGTACAGATAGAATTAACGAAAAATATACCTCAACATGAGTGTATAAGATGCTTTGAATGTAAAACCGCCTGTAATAAGGATGCTGTTAAGTTCGGGATTTAATCTAAAAAATAAAAATTAGGACCATGCCTAAAACCTACTTCTATATAAATTATAATCAAATCCTCAGTATATAAACATAAAAACTTAAATAAAAAGAACTTTCCTGCTATCGTAGTCATACCGGCGTAGAGATGCTTTTTATCCCTTATATAATATTTCTACATAAGAAACTAATTTCGTTTCTTAGATGACTATAATTTATAAATAATAAATAATTAAAATTAATAATAAAAATTTTTTATAAAATTATGTTAAAAAAACTGATAAACAAGATAATTTGGCATCCTAACTATTCTCCCGAAGATTACGAGATAGTATATTTGCATAGAGAGGAAAGGGACGGTAAATATTGTAATATTAAAAAGATAGTCCCAATAGATAAGATAAGTATTAAAGGATCCTTTATAGTATTTGAAAGAGGTTGTGAAACTACATCTATCCCACTCCATAGGATACTTGAGATCAGAAACAGAAAGACTGGAGAGGTTCTATATAGAAAGAGTACAAGATAGGAAGGGTCGTCTATGGTTAAAGTGGAGGAGTATATGACGAGGAATGTATGTTATGTCAGTCCAGAGGATACTGTGAGAGATGTAATTGAACTTATTAAGAAAACATCCCACGATACATTTCCTGTGGTTTCTAAAGGGAAAGTAGTGGGTATTGTCTCAGTTCACGATCTAATAGGTAGGGATGAGAATGAGAGGATAGAGAATATAATGGTTAGAAGAGAAAAGATGATAACTACTAGGCCAGATGCTAATATAAGGGATGTTGGAAGGTTAATGTTTAGGACAGGGTTTTCAAAACTGCCTGTTATAGACGAGGAAGATAGACTATTGGGTATAATCACCAACACTGACGTTATAAGATCCCAGATAGAGAAAACTACTCCAGAGAAGTTGAATAAGATAGTGGACGCCTATAGAAAGTTGGGATTCAATGTTAAGGTGTATACAGATACCATTCCAGTGAATAAAATCAGGCCAACCCAGGGTAAGATCTACGAGGATGAATTGCAGGGTAGAATATACGAGTTGAAGAGGGGCCTCGCTGAGCCCATAATTGTTATAAAGAAGAAGGATAGAGACGATCAGTACATCCTTGTAGATGGACACCATAGGGCTGTCGCCTGTAATATCCTTAAGATCCCTACATTGGAAGCCTACGTTATAGAGATCGATACAGATAGAAAGTTAGGGATAGAGAGAACTGCCGACAGTTTAGGTTTAAAATCTATCGAGGATATCGAGATAGTTGATGAGGAGAACAACGACTCCTGTGGAATATACGAACTTACATCGAAAAGAAACCATATAACTTGATACTATGAATATCCCAAAGAGCCATCCAAGGTATAAATCCCTCCTAAATAGAGAGAAGATAGTTGAGGCGTTAGATAGAGGAATACTTGCAAAGGCAGGCCTTATAGCCCATGGTAGAGGGGAGACCTTCGACTACCTCATAGGAGAGAAGACTACAGATATTGCCCTAAGGGCTATAAAAACTGCCTCTGCCATGTTGGTACTGGCTGAGAACCCTGTCATCTCAGTTAACGGCAATACAGTGGCATTGGCTAGGGAGGAGATCGTTAAACTTGCAGAGGAGTTGAATGGGAAGATTGAGGTGAATCTATTTTATAGAAGTGAGGAAAGGTTGAGAAGGATTAAGGAGTTCTTCGAGGAGGATCCTGTTATTAGGGAGAAAATAAGAAAGGGTAAAATTAAGATCTTAGGGGTAGAAGATGCCAACAAACAGATACCTAACTTGGAGAGTGCAAGGGGAAAGGTTTCCCAGGAGGGAATATACTCTGCAGATGTTGTCCTTGTACCCTTGGAGGACGGAGACAGAACTGAGGCTCTTGTGAAGATGGGCAAGAAGGTAATATCCATAGATCTAAATCCACTCTCTAGAACTGCCCAGAGATCTACAGTTACCATAGTAGATGAACTAACTAGATGCCTGCCACTTCTTAGGAAGTATGTTAAAGAGTATAAGAACCTAGGTAGGGAAGAACTCCAGAGAATTGTAGAGGAATTCGACAATAGGAAAAATTTAAAAGATATGCTGGATCATATATACAACAGGTTGAGGAATTTACAATTCAATTAAAAATATGTGAAGAGCATGTTTTTTGATGGGTTGGGGTTGTCAGGTTTCTTAGAAGTTTTAGGAATACTGGCAGCTTTAATTATACTCTTAGGGTTTATCATAGTACTTACAACTTTAATACTTGGATATTTCCTAGTAAAGAGAAATAAATTACTCTTTCCAGAGGTATTTTTATATATAATGGATAACTTCCATCCTATACTTTTAAAGTTATGTCTAATGGTAGGTACAGAGGACACATTCTACAGGATAGGTATAGACTTCTACAACAGGTACTACTACCAACCCTTTAAGAACGCCGAGAGGAAAGTACTTATACTTCCTCATTGTTTAAGGGATATAAAGTGTCCTGCCAAGTTGGGAATAAACGGTGTAGAGTGTGTTTTCTGCAAAAGATGTCCCTTAGGATATATAATAAAAGTTGCTAAGGAGAACAACTACGAGGTATATATAATCCCAGGCTCTACATTCATAAAGAGAATATTAAAAGAGAAGAAACCTACAGGAGTTTTTGGTGTCTCCTGCTACAGGGATCTCTTCTACGGTATGAACTACCTATCTAGAAAGGGCATACCTGTACAGGGACAACCTCTTTTAAAGGATGGTTGCATACGTACCTCTGTAGATGTTGAGGAGTTAATTACAAGGATAAAAGATAACAGGTGATAGAGTGCTATCTAAGATCAAGGATACATTAAAGAACATAACTAAGAAAAAGTTGGAGCAGGAGGGTACAAAGTATATTATGTTTGGAGGTAAGGGAGGAGTAGGAAAGACCACCATGAGTGCTGCAACTGGTATATACTGTGCAGACCAGGGATTAAAGACTGTTATAGTATCTACAGATCCTGCACACTCTTTAAGGGATAGTTTTGAGCAGGAGTTTGGCCATGAACCTACTAAGGTAAAGGAAGTAGATAACCTCTACGTTGTGGAGATAGATCCTCAGAAGGCCATGGAGGAGTATAAGGAGAAGTTGAAGAAGCAGTTAGATGAGAATCCTATGCTTGGAGGTTTGTTGGAGGAACAGATGGAGATGGCAGCCCTATCTCCAGGAACTGATGAGAGTGCAGCCTTCGATGTATTCCTTAAATATATAGACAACAACGACTTCGATGTAGTTATATTCGATACTGCTCCAACTGGACACACTTTGAGATTCTTAGGTTTACCTGAGTTGATGGACAAGTATATGACGAAGATGATCAAGTTTAAAAAACAGATCAGCGGAATGATGAAGATGATGAAGAAGTTGATGCCCTTCAGTGGAGGAGATGAAGACATAGATTACGACAAAGTCCTGAAGGAATTAGAGGAAATGAAGAGGAAGATCACCAGAGCCAGGGAGATACTTGCAGATCCAAATAGAACTTCCTTTAGGTTGGTAGTAATACCTGAGGAGATGAGTATATTAGAGAGTGAACGGGCGATGAAGGCTCTCGAGAAGTACAACATACCTATAGATGCAGTTATAGTAAATCAGGTTATACCTGAGGACGTTGAATGTGATTTCTGTAGATCTAGGAGAAAACTTCAGATGGGTAGGTTGAAGATGATAGAGGAGAAGTTTGGAGATAAGGTTATAGCCCATGTACCTCTTTTAAAGACAGAGGCTAAGGGTGTAGAAACCCTCAGGGAGATAGCCAAGATACTCTACGGTGATAAGGAGAACAATAGTTAATTACTTTTTTATAAAAGTAGGTTTTAAATTCTATTCATCAAAAAGCAGATAAAATTTATTATTTAATTTTTTAAACTAATTATTAAAATTATTAAAAAATAATAAATATTAATCTTTTTTTGGAAATATCTTAAATTACTGTAAGTTATTTAGTGAGTTTTTAAAATAAGTATAATTATTTATTTTTTATTGCTTTTCGATGAGAATTAGGGTTTTTAATATTGTTCTCACCTTTCTCCTCTCTATCTTTACTCTTGTAAAAGCCCTTTAACACTGGCATCTTAGGAAGATCCCTCATTAAATAATGGTAAGGCTCGTACCTCTCACTTATAACCACTATGTGTGCAGGTGGATGTATCTTCCTTATTCTGTCAATTGCCTTTGGTGCACTCTCCTGGATTCTAACTAAACAGGCTCTCTTACAAGGTTTTTTAATACTTCCAAGTATATGTCTCAAAATCTCGTCTGCAGCCTCTGGGACTATGATCCTCGGTTTTCCAATGATTGTAAGTTTTCCATGTCTGTGAATATCTGCAAGGGCGTTTTTGATCTTCTTGTAGTTGTCTCCTCTAATTAGTAGTAGAACCATAATTTCACCTTAAAAGTCCAAAGTTATTACCTCTACACCTAACTCTTTAAGGTAATTTGAAAAATACTTCAATCCATAAACTTCAGTGCCGTAGTGTCCTCCATCTATAACGCAAAGGTTTAGGTCCTCCGCCAGTATTCTTGCATGGTGTGTTAGATCACCTGATATATAAACATCTGCCACCTTAGACACGTACTCTATATTTTTCTGGGACAGTCCATAACCTGAGAGTACAGCCACCTTTAAGATGTCCCTATTCTTTACAACTTCACTGTTTATAACTGTAGGATTTTTACAGATATATCTCTCTGTAATATCTAATATCTCCTCTAAATCTCCCTCGTAGATTCCCACCCTTCCCAGTCCATTCTCGTATAGATACTTTACATCCTTTAAATTGTAGAGTTCAGCCAAGGCGTCGTTTAATCCCCCTTCACAGATGTCCAAATTGGTATGTGCAGAGTAGAGAATAATATCCTTACTTATTAGTTTCTTCAGTTTTTCGTAGATTATTCCCTCGAAGTTTTTTACTCCATCCTTTAAAAGTGGATGATGGGTAAATAGAAAATCCACTCCTTCATCAACAGTTCTCTTTATAACCTTCAATGAAGGATCCAGTGCTACACCTATCTTTTTAACAGGTTTCTCTAAATCTCCTCCAACTTGAAGTCCTGTATTGTCTCCCTCTATCGCCAGATCAGGTGGGGCAAACTCTTCAATGAAAGATATCACATCCCTTGCCAGTACCTTCTCCATCACTTCACCCTTTTAGCAGTTATTAACTGTATCTCCTCATAGAAGAATCTCATAACTGCAGTTTTTTCACCTTTAAATCCGTATCTCTTCAACATTTCAAAGGTTCTCCTCTCTCCAGTTAGGGAGGACTGTACTATCTGAATTATCCCATCCTCCTTTAAATACTCTCCAACCTCCGAGATGAATCTATCCAATACCTTCCTTCCATCGATCCCTCCGTCAAAGGCGTAGTTTATACAATCCTTTAATTTCTCCTCCTGAGAGGTTGGGAGGTAAGGTGCATTAAAGAGGATAACGTCAAATTTATCTATATTAAGATTTTCCATTATTCTATCCATACCCTTAAATAGATCGCTCTGAAAGAAAAATACTTCTCTACCTACTTCTAAACCGTTTAACTCTGCATTTTCCTTACTTAACTCCACTGCATAGGGATTTATATCTACTCCCACAGCAACATCACAGCCCTTTTTCACTGCATTTATAGTTTGTATGCCAGTACCTGTCCCCATATCTAAAACCTTCTTACCTCTAACATCCACCAAGTTATCCATGAGGAGGATACTGTCCTCTGCAGGTTCATACACTAAGGGATGAACCTTTAAAACAATATCCCTTATCTTTATCACTCCCCCCATCATATCCCTACTTAAGGTTCCAGATGGCATCTCCAACGTAGTGGAGGGTTTTTATAGCCCTACCTCTATTGGAGTTTTTCATCGTAACTCCATCCATCAACGCCCTACCAACTATAAGAGGTTTGTTGTGGGTTTCATCTACTGCAAAGACCATGTCTCCCTCCTTAATATCCTCATCTGCATCTACTATACCTGGAGCCATAACATCTGCCCCCTTAACTAAGAACCTCACAGCGCCCATATCCACCACAACCTTTCCCCTCTCTATATTGTACTTCATTATACAGTGAAGTGTAGGGTACAATTTATCCTCTACCTTGAAAAGGGTAGGTTCTCCATCTATGAGCATTACCTCGTAGTTATCTACTACTAAAACCTCGCCTTTAACCTTCTTAGGGATCTCCACTCCAAAGGCGTCTCTCAACTCCTCCAATACCTTTTTCAACTCCTTCTTTTTTAAATGATGTCTCCTCTTTATCTCCAACATCTCACCGTTAAATCAACTCTTTAAGTTTTCTCATTACCTCCCTATTTACCTCCTCGTAGATACTCCTCCCATGGGAATCCATTGCAACTATTAAGGGACCGAAGTTTTCAACCTCAAGTTCCCATATAGCCTCTGGCATACCTAACTCCTCTAGATATACTCCCTTTACATCTACCACTGCATCTGCAAGTAGTGCTGCACACCCTCCAGGGGCGGCGAGGTAGACAACTCCATACTCTTTAAAGACATTTAGTAGATCTCCCTTCATTCCTCCCTTCCCAACTATGGCAGAGATGCCAGTAATCCTTATAAAGTCCTCCTCTACCTCGTTCATCCTTGCAGAGGTTGTAGGTCCTATGGATACACATCTCCATCTATCTCCTACTTTTTTCATTATTGGTCCAGCGTGGTATATCACACCATCCTTTAACTTATTTACGATCTCCTTTATATCCTCTCTATCGGACCCCCTTATAATATTTATATGAGCCTCATCCCTACCTGTATATATCCTTCCATTGAGATAAACTATATCTCCAACCTTCAATTTATACACTGTATCCTTTGATATAGGGGTTTTTAACTTCACATTTTCACCATAGATTTATATATTTTATTAATAATTATAATAATAATCATCATTTAAAAATATTTAAAAATGATTAGGTGAGAGGATGAGAAAGGATTTCCCAGAGGAGGGAGAGTTGGTTATAGGTACAGTTGTAGATGTTAAACCTTATGGGGCATTTGTAGAGTTGTTGGAGTATCCAAATAGAGAGGGAATGATTCATATATCTGAGGTATCCTCTGGATGGGTAAAGAATATAAGGGATCATGTTAAAAGGGGCCAGAGGGTAGTGGCAAAGGTAATGAGGGTGGATAGGAAGAAGGGACATATAGATCTATCCCTAAAGAGAGTTACAGAACAGCAGAAAAAGGCTAAAATCCAGGAGTGGAAGAGATTCCAGAGGGCGGAGAAGTTGCTACAGTTTGCAGGGGAGAAACTTGGGAAGTCCCTTGAGGAGGCATGGGAGGAGGTAGGATACAAGTTAGAGGAAGAATTTGGAGAACTCTACAACGCCTTAGAGTGTATCGCCATAGAGGGTAAAGAGATCTTAGAGGAGTTGGATATTCCTGAGGAGTGGAGAAATGTACTCTACGAGGTGGCAGTGGAGAACATAGAGTTGCCTACTGTAAAGGTGGATGGTGTATTAACAATTACTACAACAGAACCTGACGGTATCAAGGTTATAAAGAAAGTTCTGAAGAAGGCATTAAAGGCCAATCCCTACGAGGATGTTGTTGTAGATATAAGATACATCGGGGCTCCAAAGTACAGGATAGAGGTTGAGGCTCCAGACTATAAGAGTGGGGAGGAGGTACTGAAGAAAGTTGCAGATACCGCTATAAAACATATAAAGAAGTACAAGGGAGGAGAAGGTAGTTTCGTAAGGGAGTACCACTAAATAAGTTGAAAACATGAGGATAAGAAAGTGCCCAAAATGTAAGAGATACACCTTGAAGGATATCTGTAGTGCCTGTGGAGAGAGGACTGTAACTGTTAAACCACCGAGGTTCTCCTTAGAGGACAGATATGGCAAGTACAGGAGGATGTTGAAGAAGAGATTAAAGGGTAAGGAATAATAAAATTCCCTATTCTACTCCTTTCAGAATGTCTCTATAAAGAATAAGTGTCCAATGTTGCTCAATAACTTCTTTTGTATATTTAACAATTATTTTAAATTATTCTAATTCCCATCAAAAGGATAGTTTAAAAAATAATAAGAATTATAAAAATAATAAGATAAAAAATAAGAAAAAATTAAAAATAAAAATAAAATAAAAATGTTTAAAAAATAAAAAACTTCTGTTATCCTAGATATAACATTTTAAAAAGAGGATTGAAGGAAAATGATCCTCTGAATATCTTTTAATACAGGAAATTAGAATAAGATCTCCTATCTTAACTAAGGGCTCCGGAAAGATCTTGGATATTTAATGATTTTTATATTATCTTTTATTATTCTTTTAATCACTACTGATGGGAACTAAGATAAACAATTATTATAAAAATTAAAAAATATTAATTTAATAAAGAAGAAGAAAAATAAAAACTCCTGGAAGTACCATCTTTCAATGTTTAGGGGTCCCAAGGATAGTTTTAATTGCATACTTTTCAGTTGCCACCTCTCACTATAGAGGTGAGGCTTAAGGTTGTGAAATTATGGATAGTAGTGTTTTGATCAGGAGATGTAATGAATTTTTAGAGGAGTTGTCAAAATTTAGAGAGGAAATATCATTAAAATTTTCAGAGAATTTAGATAGTGATTTCTATAATAATTTAATAGATATTTTAAGTAGGAATTTAAAAATTTTAGAGGAGTTAAAGGAGAAGATGGAATTACAGGGTTTCGATACTCCCTTTATAGGTGTTGGGAAGTTAAAGGGGTGTGATGAGGAGGATCTCTACGAGATAAAGTCTTACGTCTCCTACCTTAGGAGGATGGTGGATGAGAAGAAGGGGGTACTGGAGAGGGTAAGGTACGCTATAGTGTCCCACAGGATAGCCTTAGGACATCTAAAGGAGAAAGAGGGAAATAGGAGAATAGTACATTTTCTACCTTACGACGGCTCCAATAAAGATATACTCTTCAATATGCCAACTCTCTTTATTAGGACGTACAAGAGACTTTTAAATATATTGGAGTCCGAGGGCAAGGGGGCAGTTAGTTCTGTTACTATAACATTTCTAGTAATGGAGGATGGAAAGAGGAAGTTAAAAAGGGTAAAGATAGAAGAGGAAGATTATGAGGGATACCTTAAGAAAAACTACGGAGATGTACTTATAACCTCTATAAAGAAAAACTACACTAAAAATAAACTGATATCCGACGGTTATGTAAGGAAAACCTTGGCACTGACTTATTTACTGGCTTATTGGAACGAGATAGAGGAGAAGATAAAAAAGAATTACGAGGAAAAACTCTCTGAACATCAGAGAAAATTAATAGAGAGATATAGGAGTACTGTGTTAGATCTAAGGGAGGATGTAGATGAGGGAACTATAGATATTAGGGTATTGGAGGAGTTGAAGATAAAGAGGATAAGGATGAGGGAGGAGTTGGAGAGGTTGGGACTCTACAGAGGAGGAAAACCAGTAAAGGAGTTGGAGAGTGCTCTCAAGGTTGAGAGGGAGATCTCGGAAAATCTCTCATACAGTACAGTTGTAAAGTATCTCTCTCAAGATGTCTTTAAATACTACCTCTATAAGACTCCCGATGAGAGGGATAGGTCTAGTATGTTCCCATCTATTCTTACTACACCTTCTCCCTTAAATCTTAAGTGGATGGAGATAGATGGAATAGATCCTGTAAATGTTTTAGATGTTAAATTCCTACTTGAGAGGGAACTTCCAAAGTACAGCATTCCTATTAAGAACCTTGGAGGAGTAGCCCTATATCTAGTCCATGGGTGGGACGAGGTGGAGAGGTACGGATTCAAAAGGGAGGATGTTGAGGAGATCCTTAAAAATATGGCTCCTATAGATAAATTGAAATCCCTTTTGAGTAAAAAGGGAATAGATATAAAGAAGTTAGAGAAGTACAACTCTATAAAGAGGGAGAGGACAAAGAGGTTCTTAGATGCCCTCAGTAGGTTGTAACTATGCTCAATCCTCTAATACTCTGGGGCGCTGTTATATTGGATAGAGTTCTTGGAGAACCTCCTGAGAGGATACACCCTGTAGTTTGGATAGGTAGGTTGATCTATTTTCTGGAGGATATTTTTAAATCTACCTACTCAAGGAATAAAGTTAGAGATCTCCTTTTTGGATCCCTTACTACATTAATTACTTTAACAGTGGTACTTTTATTATCCTACGCCCTTGAGATATCTATAAATAGATTACCTGAGATTCTTCAGTACCCTCTCTACTCCCTTATTCTCTCGACGACAATAGGGTATAAGTCTCTTCTGGACTTTTCAAGGAGACCTATAGAATGTATAAAAGAGGGAGATATAGAGGGTGCAAGGAAACATCTTCAGTGTATCGTAAGTAGGGATACTTCAAAGTTAGATGTTGAACATATCCTATCTGCATCGGTGGAGAGTCTATCTGAAAATATCACAGACAGTATTATCGCTCCTCTAATATATGGAGCACTCTTTGGACTTCCTGGAGCCTTTCTCTACAGGGCTGTGAATACCTTAGACGCTATGATAGGATACAGAAACGAGAAATATGAATACTACGGCAAGTTAGCTGCTCGCTTAGATGACATATTAAATATTATACCTTCACGTGTTGCAGGACTACTCCTTGTAATAACCTCGCCACTCTATGGTGGAAGTGTAAGGAGGGCACTATACGGTTTCCTTAAGGAGGGTTCTAAAACTCCCTCTCCAAATTCAGGCTATACCATGGCAACGGTTGCCAACAGTTTAAATATGACCCTTGAGAAAATAGGATACTACAAACTGGGAGAGGGAAAGATAGATCTTAAGAAGGCTTACGACTCTTTAAAGGCAGTAGATATTGTGGTGATATCTTTCCTTGTACTTTATACTCTTTTGTATTGGTTATTAATTAAATAGTGGTTATTGGGGATCTGGATGGGAAGAATAGTAATGGAGAAATAACATATTACTAAAAAAATTCTGATAAAAATAATATAAAAAACCCTAGTTTCCATCAAAAGGATAGTTTAAAGAATAATAAAAATAATTATAAAATAAAATAAAGAAAAGATTTTAAAATAAAAACTTCTATCATTACCAAATACAAAATTTAAAAAGGAGATTGGAGGGATAGTTCTTTAAATACCTTCTAATATAGTAGATATCAGATAGGATTTCTTATCTTTATCTAAGTGATCAGAAAGATCCTTATAGTTTAATGGTCTTATCTGATATTTTAATCGTGATTTTTATTATAACAATTATCATTTTCACTGTTCTTTTAATCACTACTGATGGGAACTAAGGTAATATAAAAAATATTTTAAATAAATAAAGAAATAAACGAATATCATCCTACATTTATTTTTATTATTTTTAATTTGAGTAGAATTTTTAATATCTTTTATAATTATTGTTTTATTATTTTTAATATTATTTTAATTAGGAATCAGGGATTTTATTTTAATCTCCAGATAATTATTAATTTTTATCTCACAATATAGGGCCTATTCTCCAGATCCCTTATCAACCTCTCCAACCTCTCCCTATCCTCCTTAGGAATATCTACAAAGAACACCCTGCCCCCCGGTTCCCCCCTCTCCTTTAAATTTGTAATCCTAAAGTATCCCTTTTTAGTGGCTACATAACCTGTGGTATAGGACGGATTATCTGAGATACACAACTCTGCAACAACTCCCAGATCTATAACCTTAGTTGCTATTGCTATAGCATCTACAGTTCTCTCTGTTCCCAGATTATCCTTTAATATCCTCTCTTTTAACTCCTCAGATGTAGATATGCACTTTACCCTCACACCTCTCTCCCTGTCAGGTTCCAGCCTATCTCCCTCTAAATTCATTATACTTGCTCCCCTCATACCTCCTTTATCTACTATTTTAAATGCTTTCTCTATTATATCCTCCTTTATCCCTTCTTTTTTCAAAATATCCTTGGCAACCTCTCTGGCTTCCTCCTTACTTTTAGACTCAATAGTTTTAATAGGTAGATGATCTATGTACTTTATATCCTCTTTAATCTCCTCGATCTTTATGTTTATGAAATCTGGAACTCCATTCTCGTGAGAGAATGCCCTCCTTATGAATTTAATGGCGTACTCCTCTATTTTCTCCTTTTCAACTATAGTTTCTGCCCCTGAGATATGTCTACCATTTTTCGATGCTCTCATCTTTATGCTGTACATACATCTATCTATAGGTTTTATAGTATTTATACTAATTACCCATTTTTTCAGGAGTTTTCCTGCCCTTCTAAAATTTAGTTAAAGGAAAAAATTTAGTTATTGCTTTAAAATCTCTATAATAATAATGACAAACTAACTAAATAATAAAATAAATAAAATAATTATATAATAAAATTATTAAATTAAACCTTAATTCCCATCAAAGTAACGATTTAAATAATATTTAAATAATAAAAATAAGAATAATAAAAAAGACTAGAAAAAACCTTAGTTTCCATCAGTAGGGATTAAAAGAACAGTGAAAATAACCAATATAAAAATTATTAAATACCCTTAGGGATCTTTCTGAACACTTAGGTAAGATAAGAAATCTTATTTTGGTATCCACCATATTAGAAGATCTTCAGAGGATCATTCACCTCCAATCTTCTTTTTAAAATTTTGTATCTAGGATAATAGAAGTTTTTTATTTTTAATTTCTTCTAATTTTTTTAATTATTATAATTTTATTGATCATTATTATTTTTAAACTATTTTTTTGATGAGAACTAGGATAATAATTTTATTATGATAAGATAATAAAAGTTTCTAAGAGGAATAATAAAAGGAATAAAATTCTGATAATGTAAAAAATAAAATAACCCTTTCTTCATATATTAGACACTGAAGAAACAGAGGTAGGATTACTTTTTAATTTTTTAGTTTTATCCTTATTTTTATTTTATTAATATTTTTTATATTATCACTTTGGTGGGAACTAGGGCAATTTTATCATTATTTTTTTATAAATTTATTATTTTGATAGGAATTAGAGGACTATAAAAAGTGAAATTATAAAATAAAAAATAAAATAAAGTTAAAAAGTAATATTTTAAAAAGGTTAACAAAAACTGACCCGTTCCCAGTACTCAATGTAAATGGAGAATTATAATCACATTTAGTTTTCTGATTTTAATTGTTTATTTATATTTATAATACTATTATTTTTATCATAACTATTAATAATTTATATAGGTTCAAAATAGTTTTTATTCAATTCTCTATAAAAGTTATCAGGTAATCTCCATGTTAGACATTCCAAACTACAAGAGAATCACAGCCAGAAATGTTATATTCGATTTAAACGGTACATTAGCAGTAGACGGACATATAGATAAAGAGGTATTGGATCTCTTGAAAGAACTAAGTAAAACTTACAAGATAGTTGTTCTAACTGCAGATACCCTTGGAAATGCCAAGGAAATATTTAAGGAATTGGATAGTATAACCTTGGAGGTTATAAGAGATACTGAAGAAAAAACAGAAGTTGCCAAAAAATACACTCCATACATTGGAATAGGCAACGGCAACAACGATATAGGAGTATTTAAAAATGCAGAGTTAAGTATAGCAGTTATAGGAAGAGAGGGATGTAGTGCTAAACTCCTCCTCTCTGCAGATGTTGTAGTATGTGATATAGTTGATGCCATAAATCTACTACTGAAGGAAAAAAGATTGATAGCAACACTTAGGGGGTAGTTAGTAGCAGTCAAACCTTGTAGATGGTGTTATCTCTCCCTTGAGGTTCTTAGTTAGTAGCCTCTTAGCCTCTTCCAATGGATAGTTTCCAAGTAGATACATCATCTTAACTAACGCCACTTCAGGGAGCACGTCCTCACAGGGTATTACACCTAACCTTAGAAGTTTTCTACCATTGGAGTATACGTTCATATTTACCCTACCATTTATACACTGGGAGGTCATAGTCACTAAAACACCCCTATCTACAGCATACTTTATGTTATCGAAGATAGTCTCTGGAGCATGTCCTAACCCGGTGCCTTCAAGTAGGATACCTTTATACCCCCTATCTACATAATAGTTAATTATCTCCCCATCTATTCCTGGATATACCTTTACTAGGGCCACTCTCTCCTCTAAATTGGTGTTTATTTCAACCTTAGGATCCTCTCCCTCTACCCTTTCTACATCCTTTAGATACTCTATCTTTCTTAAAGTTGGGTATATCTTTGCAAGGGGTATAGTATTCACAGATCTAAAGGCGTCCCTTCTGGAGGTGTGGCACTTCCTAACCTTTACACCCTCGTGGAGGTATGTAAAGGTGTCTCCACTTTCTCCATGCATAACAACGTAGACTCCTTTTATAGGTTCCGTGGCAGCCATCACTGCAGATATAAGGTTCAGAGAGGCGTCTGAGGAGGGCCTATCACTACTCCTCTGGGCACCTACGAGTACGATAGGTATGTTAGTTTCTACCATAAAGGAAAGTGCAGCAGATGTGTAGTGCATAGTATCGGTACCGTGGGTTATAACGATCCCCTCTGCTCCACTTTCCACCTCTCTTTTTATCTCCTCTGCAATCCTTTTCCAATGGAGAGGTAATATATTCTCACTTAGTATGTTCATAAGGGGCCTACCTGATATATTTCCAATCTCCAACAACTCTGGAAATGTAAGTATTAAATCCTCTGCAGTAAATGCTGGATGAACTGCACCAGTGTTGTAATCCACCCGTGACGCAACAGTACCACCAGTGGATAGAATAGAGATGTTTTTTAGGTTTTCCCTCTTTTCAAGGGCAATCTCTGGTTTTGTATACTTTGGAGTTTCTCCACCTTCTATCTTTTTTATGGATACTATCCGCCTCTTTGAAATACCTACGTTGTATCCATTTTTCATCTTGATAACGAGGATATCTTCATCTAAGGAGGGCATTACTATACCTGTATATTGAGTATTTTCTGTTTTTACAGAGACTAGGTCTCCAATTTGATAGTTGTCCATTTTTCCACCATTTTAGGATATTTTTACAGTTCGAAGTAAAAAATATAGATATATGTTAATAGGAACAAGTTAGGTTTTATTATATTTATTATAAATTTAATATAATAAACTAAAATTACCAACATTAATAAAAATATGCTCCAATTCAACAGTTTCATAATAAAAATAATAAAAAATTTAAATAAAAAATTTAAAAATTATAATAATAATGTTATTTTATTAATAAGTATGTAAAAAATCTCATACATTATGCTTTATCTTAATAATAATCTTAAAACACTATAAAAAAAGGATAATTTTATGTTCTTTTGGTAGAATTCCATCTATAACTCCTATAGAATCTGTATATCTTTAAGAGAAATATTTTAAAAAATAATAGTTAAAATTTTTCCATTTTAATATCAATTACTACTTTGTTATATGACCATCACATCAAAAATAACAATTGAAACGATAATCTTATTGGGAAGAATCCATACCTTTTATTTTTGGTACCAAGAGCATCTAAAAATACCCTATTAGTCCTTTTTATTATTATTTTCCAATTTTATTAATTAATTTTATAATAATTATTTTATTATAATTAGAATAATAACTTCTTTATTATTGTCATAAACTATAACTATTTTAACTTCTAAAAAATATATACAGATCTAAATTATAAAGAATTATGGGATATCATGGATAATACAGAGTTTAAAATATTAACGAGAATCTTTGTGGCATCTGTATTTCTCCTAGTTTTATATTTAATATATCCTTTTATAGACGCTATAGCCCTCTCCTGCGCATTTGCATATATGGGCAAACCTATATACGATGGAGTTAGGAAATACCTTGGAAGATCTACTTCTGCGCTGATCTGTCTTCTTATTTTTATAATTCCAACGGTACTAGTAGGTATTATAGTGTTGAGAGATTTAACAATGTTTATACTTCAGATAGATATTCAGAGTGCTATTAACTCTTTAAATACCACTTTAACTGAAATATCCAACCAACTAGGTTATAACCTCCATATAAACGAAGGTACTGTAGTAAAAAATATATTACAGATTTGGACATATTTAGAGCCTCATATAAGAGAATTGGCATTTCAAGTTATGGCTCTTCCAATACTTCTTATAAAGGTACTTGTAATTTTGTTTTTAACCTATTATCTTTTAAAAGATGGAGATGTCATTAAAAAAGTAATAATTTCCCATGTTCCTAAGGAATATCATCAAAAGACAGAGATATTCTTGGATAAACTAAATGAATCTTATAAAAATTTGTTCATAGGCAATGCTTTAACATCCATTGTTATCGGAATCATGGCAGGTATAGGGTTCTACATATTTAACGTACCTAATCCTTTCATATTAGCAGTTTTAACAGGTATATTTGCACTGTTGCCAGTAGTAGGAGGCTGGACTGTTTATATACCTTTATCTTTGTACTATATCTTAATAGGGGAGATCTTAAAAGGTATAGGGATATTTATCTTTGGCTCAATATTTCTATCCCTTCTACCTGATTTCGTAGTAAGACCTCTTATCGTAAAAAATGAGAGTAATATCCATCCTTCTCTCGTTTTAATAGCCTTCTTAATGGGACCTCTCACCTTAGGACTTGGAGGTTTTGCTATAGGGCCGTTGATTATTGGAGCCTTCGATGCTATATGTAGGATAAAACTAGAGGAGGAAAAGTATAAAGATGAAGAGAATAATCAGACAATTTAAATATCTAAAAATATGAATTATAGGAAATATAAAAAATATCTTATGGCGCGGAGGCCGAGATTTGAACTCGGGAAGGGCATACGCCCAACGGGATTAGCAGTCCCGCGCCGTACCAGGCTGGGCCACCTCCGCACCAAATCCATTATAGTAAAAATATATTACTACTATATAAACTTTTCGATTAATGATCATCAATATCATAATTTTAAAGAATACTAGTTAATAAAAGATACTAACGTAAGTTATATATACTAAGATAAAATAGAAATGAGTATCTTTACTTTTATACTGTTAAAAATTGAGAAGGTGAAGGGATGAGGGTGGTTAGCAACCGTGGGACAGCAATAGTTCCTGAATACAGTGAGGGTGCTATTAAACTAAAGATGGTAGATGAAAATGATAAAGAGATAGAATCAATAGAGATGGATCTTGAAAGTGCATCTCTACTTACAACTTTACTAGACTATGGCGCCATATCTGCAGAGAATATAACCAAGGATTTCAAAAAAGACGGTGTAATGCTAAGAAGAATAAAGGATATTGGAACATGTTTTGCAGGTAATGGTAATAGGGTATCTATTGCCATCCTCCCTGCCGATGAGAGGAGAAGTGCATCTATACTTATAGGATTCCATAAGGGAAATAATCACTCCTCAATAATACTAAAACCAAAGAAGGTTGCCTACCTAAGTAAAATATTAACAAAGTTGATAATCTCCAATTTATAATTATCTTATTTTACCTGTATCTCTCTATAAATACTAAAACTAAAATTAATAAGGTCGCTACCTGTTTTTACAGGTTTTCAGCCGATAAGGAGAGGACTTCAATCTCTCTATAACTATTTTTTTATCACTATTTTTATTAAAATTCTTGATAAATAAAATATTTTTATATATTTTTAAAGTATTAGATAAAAAAGATCAAGAATAACGACTAATAAATTATATAAAATTAAAAAATTAAAAATAAAATAAAAAATTTAACTAAATATAAAAACAGAGAGGATATTATGGACATCTCGGAACTACTTATCTACACCCTAAACACCATGATAAAAACAATATTGGATTACCTAAGTATCAATAGAGTGATAGCATTAACATTTTCCTTTCTTATGGCAGGTGGTATTGCTACGATGATAAATAGGCAATTTATATTGAAGTACTTCGGTCCAGATACACCTAAGAGGATATCCTACCTCGTTGCCGCCGTAAGTGGATGTATCCTTGCAGTATGTTCCTGTACTATTCTACCACTGATCTCCAGTCTCTACAAGCGGGGAGGAAGTATAGGGCCTGTTACCACCTTACTCTTTTCAGCACCTGCTATTAACGTCCTTGCAATTTTTTACTCTGCCGCAGTTTTTGGATGGGACATTGGATTTTTAAGGGCATTATATGCTGTATCCTTCTCTATAGTTATAGGTCTAGCCATGGAATTACTTTTTGAAAGAGGGGGTAAAAAGAGAGAGAGTAAAGGTATAAGGAGAAGTGTAAGTAGTATTACCTCTAGACCTTGGTATCAAACTCTGACATTTTTCCTAATACAGTTGTTGATACTCATCGTTATAACAGCCTCTCCAAAGTTTGTACCTCTTCTAAATATACCTGTCTATGGTGGAATACTAACTAAACATATTGTTACAGCCATCCTCATTGTAATCTTGGCTATAGTGGTAAAGAGATGGTATAAACCTGAGGAGATAAAAGCCTGGCTCCTAGAGAGTTATATCTTAATGAAGATGCTATTCCCTCTCCTAATAATAGGGGTGGCCATTGCAGGCTTAATAAGTGTATTCGTTCCACCTGAGTACATTAGTAGATACGTTGGTGGAAACTCCATATTTTCTAACTTCATAGCCTCCCTAGTAGGAGCCCTTATGTACTTTGCAACATTGACCGAGGTGCCTATTGTAAAAACGTTGATGGACCTAGGGATGGGTGTTGGGCCTGCTATGGCTCTACTCTTAGCAGGTCCAAGTTTAAGTATCCCTACTGTACTTACAATCTCTAGGGTATTTGGAAGTATAAAGGCTATTACCTACTTAGCCCTTGTAGTGATACTCTCCACATTTGCAGGGTATATCACTGGTATTATATTACAATAAAAAATTATAAAAATTTTTAGCGACAATAGATTGTAGGTAAAGGAAAAAATAACTGGTGATAATGTGATAATCAGAGTACTAGGAACAGGATGTCCCAAGTGTAAGAAAACCTATGAGAATGTTAAGAAGGCTGTAGAGGAGTTAGGTATAGATGCAGAAATTATAAAGGTTGAAAACATAGACGAGATATCTGAATGGGTAATGCTTACTCCAGGGGTGGTTTTTGACGATGTCGTAGTATTTGAGGGGAAGATACCAACTGTAGAGGATGTAAAGAGAGGATTAAAGGAGTATCTAGAAGGTTAAAGATGATGGTGATATTATGAAGGTTGGAATAATAGCATGTGAAAAGATGGTTATGGCAGGATGTCCTGGAAAGGAAGCATGTGTATCCTGTTTTAAGGCTATAAATGAAAAAAGTGGAGCCTTTGAAAGATACAAAGATGTGGAGTTAGTGGCATTCACCACCTGTGGAGGGTGTCCAGGTAAGAGATTCCCATCTAGAATAAAACTCCTTAAAAATGCCTGTGATGCAGAGGCTGTCCATATAGCAAACTGCACTCTTTTAGAGCCTAAATGTCCATATATAGATATTGAAAAAATTACTGAAAAGTTAATGAGGGAGTTGGAGATTCCTATAGTATTGGGCACACATAAGGCTATAAAAAAAGATATTGTAGTATGTACCTGTGGAGATGAGGAAAAAGAGTAAAAAGATTGGATTATTATTTTATCTTTTTTATTTAATTATAATTAAATTTATTATATAATTATTGTTAAAACTTATTTTATAAACTTTTTTGAGGGATGTATAATGAAGGAGGTTGTAGGCACAACAGTATCTATCTGCCCTAAATGTTATAAAAAGATCCCTGCCACCCTCTACGAAGAGGATGGTAAGGTATTTATAGAAAAAACATGCCCTGAACATGGAAAATTTAGAGATATCTACTGGGGTGATGCAGAGTTATATAAGAAGTATAACAGTTATCAGTATATAAGTAGTATTGAGGTAACCCATAGTAAGACAGAAAAAGGCTGTCCATACGACTGTGGATTATGTCCCAACCATAAAACAACAACTGTACTTGCAAATATCGATTTAACTAACAGATGTAATTTGAACTGTCCCATATGTTTTGCAAATGCAGGTAAAACTGGGGTAGTCTATGAGCCAACTTTTCAGGAAGTAAAGAGGATGATGGAGATCTTAAGAAGTGAGATTCCACCTACTCCCGCCATACAGTTTGCAGGGGGAGAGCCTACACTGAGGAAGGACCTCTTCGATATTATAAAGTTGGCCAAGGAAATGGGATTTCTACATATCCAATTGGCTACAAACGGTATAAAGTTAAAAAACAAAGAGTATTTAAGAGAACTTAAAGAGGCAGGTTTATCTACAATCTATCTCCAATTTGATGGAATGTCAGAGAAACCCTATTTAATTGCCAGAGGAAAGAACCTTCTACCATTTAAGATGAAGGTAATTGAGAACTGTAGAGAGGTAGGATTCAACAGTGTAGTTCTCGTTCCTACCTTAGTAAGGGGAGTTAACGATGGAGAGGTTGGAGATATAATAAACTATGCAGTTGAAAATTTTGACGTTGTTAGAGGTGTTAACTTTCAACCAGTCTCTTTTACTGGCAGAACAGATGAGAAGAAGAGACTTGAGAGTAGGATAACAATTCCCGACTTTATGAAATTAGTTGAAGAGCAAACTAACGGAGAGATCTCTAGGGACGACTTCTATCCAGTGCCTGTTGTTGCTCCAATATCTTCATTTGTTGAAAGTATATCAAATATGAAAAAACCTATTTTAGGATCCCATCAACACTGTGGAGTATCCACCTATGTATTCGTTGAAGATGGTAAGATGATCCCTATTACAAGGTTCTTTGATGTTGAGGGCTTTTTGGAGATTATAAGGGAGAAAAATGAGGAGTTAAAAGATTCAAAAAAGGGTAAAATTAGATCTGTTTTAGATCTAAGTATAAATATATTGAAACTAATTGATAGAGAAAAGGCACCTAAAAGTATCAATGTAAAAAATTTTGCCAACGTTATAATAGGGATATTGAAAGGTAACTACAATTCACTTGCCAAGTTACACCATAACCTCCTTATGATAAGTTGTATGCACTTTATGGATCCCTATAACTTCGATATAAGGAGATGTGAAAGGTGCTGTATCCACTACGCCATTCCAGATGGGAGGGTCATACCTTTCTGTACCTTCAATACCATCCACAGACCTTTAATGTTCAATAAAAATAATAAAAATAAAGATAATTAAAAAGATAATTATGAAAATATACATTGTAGGTATAGGACCTGGATGTAAAGAGTACCTTACATTGAAGGCTGTTGAAACTGTAAGGGACGTTGACATAGTGGTAGGTAGTAGTAGAGCGTTGGAACTTTTCGATATTGAGGAGAATAGAAAGTATATTTTATCAAAAAATATTGTAGAAGATTTAAAAAAGATTATAGACTATAGTAAGAGAGAGAACAAAAGTATTGCCATACTATCAACAGGAGATCCCTGTTTCAGTGGATTGTTAAAGACCCTATTAAAATATAGTATAGTAGATAAGGATGACATAGAGGTTATATCTGGTATCTCTTCCATCCAAGTTGCAGCCTCTAAACTTAAAATCTCCTGGGAGGATTATCATATAGTCACCCTCCATGGAAAGGAGGAGAATAGAAAACTACTGTTAGAACTTGTCAAAGATAATAAAAAGGTGATCTTTTTACCTAATAAAAATCTAAAGGATGATGTAAAGTATCTAATAGAAAATGGAGTAGATGTAAATAGAAAAATAATAATATGTGAAAATCTAACATATCCTAATGAGAGGATAATAGAGTGTAGGTTGAAGGATGTCCTAGATTTGGAGTTATCCTATCTTTTAGTGTGTGTTATGGAATAAGAATAATAGGGGGATGGTTATGTTTAAACTCTATAGTAGAACAAAGTACCTTCTATCTATTTTAATACTCTTCATTTTTGTACAGAGTATAAATTTAGTAAACGCTGAAGAATCTTTTAACAGTATAGTGGAGAACAGTCCATACCCAGAGTTTATATATATAGATAAAAATATACTACCTGAAGTTGTTAAAACCTCCGGTGTCCACGTACCTTCCTTTTTATTCTTCTTCGTGGATGGAGTATACATCAATCTGGAAAACCCTGAAGAGAAGGCTATTAAGACACCTATGTGGTATTTATTGAAAATAGTCAAATCCCTAAATCTACTAGATGAACTTGAATATATAAATCCAGAGAATGGTTTTGTATTTATAAACTCCAGATATGTAGGAAAACCTGTTTATTATACCTCTATGGAGGTGCCACCTGGAGATATACTGGTATACTCTAAAGACCTTGTTAAAAGTATTAGGTTTGAGGGAGAGAATACCGCCTACGTTAACATAGTAATAAAAAAAGAGGAGTTGCCAGACACTTTAAGGGATGAACATATGTTAAAAAGAATGATAGAGAATAAGATAGAGAATATAAAAGATGTTAAAGTTAGAGAATTTAACGTTCAGATTCAAGGAGATCTGATACTTATTAATATGGAGATGGAGGCTAATATATTAGATATAGACAAACTAACAAGTATAGGAAATATACATTAAAAATTATAAAAATAAAAGGGGATAAGTATGGATATTCTTCAATTCTTACCTGATTTAGGTGTTGGATTTATAAGTGGGGTAATTGTAGGATGGGGGGTAAAGGTAGCCTTAAAAATCGTTGTCGCTCTAATAGCCCTTTATGTCTTAAGTTTGCTATATCTGGCGAAACTTGGAGTGATCACTATAAATAAAGATGCTCTCTTAGGACTGTTGGGAAGTGTAGGAAATTCACTTGTATACTTTGGAGGGGAGATGGTAGGGTTGATCCATTCCATTTCCTTAGGTACTGGATTTGTAGCAGGGTTTATGGTAGGATTTAAGAAAGGGTAGATATTTGTTAAACGTCTAGAAATACTTTTATTAATTTGTCCAAATTATTATTAAAAGTCTATAAAAATTATAAAAATAATTAAACTAAGAATAACAAAAATCTTTTTTTAATAAAATAAAAAATTTATCTAATCGAATACAAATTTTAAAAAGGTGTATAAACAGATAGATTAATGATAGAATACCTTTCTTACATCTTAAACTGTTTAGAAACACTCTGATAGCAAGGTTTTTTATTACAGTCATTAATAACAAAAATATTGCACTAAAAAATGATCGTTGTAGATTTTTAATAAAAAATAATAACACTTAAATAAAAGAACAAATTCCCTTATCAGTATAAGTTCCGTATTATAAAAGAAGGTTAACAGAAATCATTTTTCATTTTTTATATTTAAAGTAGGTTGGGAGGATAATAATTAAAATTTACCCTAATTCCCATCAAAAAATCCTGATAAGAATAGCAATAATTATAATAAAAAAGTTAATTATAATAAAAATATAAAAAGAAGATATTAAAACCAAAATAAGAGATAATCTCCTAAGATTGCCCTAAGATACTATAGAAGTGGAGCAGATCCTTCTTAGCAGGTTGCTATTATTAATTTTGTTAAAAGTATTATATTTTAATAATATTTTAATATTTTTTCAGTTTTTATTATTTTTTATTATTCAAATCATTACTTTGATGGGAATTAAGGTTTAAAATTTATTTTTTTATATTGTTTATTATTATAAGATTTTTAGTTTTTATTTCCTATATATTTTATTATGATAATTATGAAATTATTATTTTTTTAACTACTTTTTAAACACACAGTACACCAACAGTGGAAATACCAAGGTAGCATCTGCCCAGATCTCCACGTAGTCTGCCCTCTTTTGGATCTTCCCCCAGGATATCCCTTCCTCTGGTGGAGCGCCACTGAGAGAACCATCCCAAGGGACTCCTGTGGTTATATATATAGCGTAATCAGTTCCCTCTCTAAAGAGGTTTGCATTTATTACACTGTGTTTTGGAAGGGAACCTCCTAAAACTATACAACAGGTCTTTTTAGAGTATACCGCCATGTTGTTCAACTCTACAACATCTTCAGCCACATCTATTTTTAACTTTGATCTCTTCTCCACCTTGTAGAAGTAGAGCATATCTCCTATGGAACCGTCAGTTATTGCAGGACAGAATATAGGAATGTTATTCTTATAGGCCCAGTAGAGTATAGATCGCTCTTTTACATCTTTTTCGAAGTTTTTATCTATTAACTCTCCTAACTTATAACAGAACTCCCTTGTAGATACTATTTTATTCTCCCTCTCCTGTAGTTCCTCCAGGTATTCGAAAAACTCTCTCATATACTTTTCAAATTCAATATACCTATCATTTGGAACTAGTATATTTCCTATCCTGTTTATCCCCTCCTCCCTCAACTTTGCCCCATTAAGGTGCCAATCTCCAATAAGAAAGGGTTTTATGCATTTTATAAAGTCCTCCTCAACACCTCCAGCGGTAGTTACCAACACATCTACCTTTCTATGTTTTACCAGATAGGCTATAATCTCCCTCAATCCAGAGGATACCATATTAGATGTATATGCCATAAATACCGTGATCTCTTTCCTATCCTTCTCCCTTATTCTTTCTACCTCTTTCCATATTTCAATAGCCTTTCCAAGCTGTGTTCCCTGAAATCCAATCCTTTTGTAGTAGTTTCCTACGATATCTGATAGATCTATATTTTCCTCTAACCAGGGACCCTCTACACTTAAACCTTGGATGTCTTTACTCTCCTTAAGTACTACCTCCTTTACCTTCTTCTCCATCTTATCACAAAAATAATTTTTATTTTCTTTCTAATATGTTAGAAATAGAGACGATATTAAAGAGGTTTTTTATCCTAAAACTTACTAGGTGTAAGTGCATATTAAATTTGTTAAGATTTGACTATATTAGTAACTTCATAAGAGTGTGTCTAAAATCTCCATAAACAAGATAAAAAGTTTCCTATTAAAATATAATAAAACCCTAGTTCCCACCAGTGATAATATAAAAATAATAATAAAATAAGAAATAAGAATAAAAACTAAAAAAATTAAAAAGTAATCCTACCTGTTTCTTTCAGTGTCCAAAAGGTTATATTTTGTTTTTTACATCTATCAGAATTTTATTAATTTTATTATTCCTCTTAGAGACTTTTATTATTTTTTTATTATGATAATCATTTTTATTATTTATTCTTCTAATCACAATCCTGATGGGAATTGGGGCACAATAAAATATTGGAACAAAAGAGTGGATTACATATATTCTTCGTCTTCTTCTCCACTTTTTCCCAATATTTGACTTTTAAACTCTTTTGCTATCTTTATAGCCCTCATAGTGGCTAGATCTTTCTCAATATAAGACTCTGCTAATTCTCTAGCTAAGAAACTTAGTTCTTTCCCAAAAGATGTTTTCTTCTTTATTATTGGTTCTCCTTTAATCCAATGTTCCTCTACTTCTTCATCGTAGGGCAGTATTGCAATAATATTGTCTATTACATCTTCATAACTTACAATATCCCTATCCTTGTTGATAATAGTACCAATTACTTCGATACCTAAGGCATCTAATAACTCTAAGGTTTTTAATGTCCCACTTATTCCTGGTACACTATCTTCACCCACTACTATCATCTTGCAGGAGAGTTCCTCGTTGGAAAAGAGTATATTCCCCTCAGTGATGTTTGGAGGTAAGTCGAGTATAACTACCTCATACTCTTCATCGATATAATTTATCAGATCTATAAATTTTCTTATATCGAAATCTGTATTGAATGCGTTAGGAGTAGAATCACTAACTATTAGGGAAAGATCCTCATATTCGTGTATAACTTCATCTATCGTATACATTCCATTTAAGTAAGTATTTATTGTCTTTGGATCAGATTCTATATTGAAAAATAAAGCGCTGTTGCCACCGTATATATCACAATCTACATATATTGTTTTTATAATACTGCTTATGTAATATGCAATATTTATAGCAAGGGTAGTTTTCCCTGTGCCTCCTTGTATGTTGTAAAATCCTATCTTCATATTACCCCCGAATGGATATTATAAACAAAGATATTTAAATATATAGTGAATTTATATAATTTATAATATTTGGTATTAATTATAATAGTCTTTACTGATATTAAAAGGGTGCCCTTTATGGACCTAACTGTAATTCAAAAGGAGATACTTCAAGAGTTGATTAATATCTACGAGGAAAAAAATAGACCTGTTAAGGGAACTGAGATAGCAAAAAGGTTGAATAGAAATCCTGGAACTATAAGAAATCAGATGCAGGCTCTGAAAGCCCTGAACTTGGTAGATGGAGTACCTGGCCCTAGGGGAGGGTATATTCCCACAAGCAATACCTACAAGGCATTAGGTTTAACATATAAAGATACTATAGAAGTACCTATATACAAGGGGAATAAAAAGGTTGAAGGTGTGTGTGTCGAGAAAATAATCTTCGACACTGTAGCCCATGAGAAAGCCTGTTCCTCCATGATACAGATAAGAGGGGATACAAGGTTGTTCAAGGAAGGAGATATAATAAGGGTAGGTCCCACATATCACAACAAGATCGTAGTATTTGGTAAGGTTATAGGTAGGGATGATATAAATCATATACTCCTTATAAATGTTATGGGGGTTGCAAGTGTCCCCAATATAAAAGTAGAGACTGTGGCTACTAAGGATAAACTTATATGGATAGAACCTACTACGAAGATAAAGGATACTGCCAAAATCCTATATGAGAACAGTATAAGTGGAGTACCTGTTATATCTGAGGGTAAGTTAGTCGGTGTATTTACTCATCATGATTTAGCCCATGCAATCTCCGAGGGTATGGAGGATGAACCTGTGGAGAAGGTGATGTCAAAGGATCCTGTTACCATAACTCCAGATAAGAAGATATACGACGCCCTTATGCTTATGGAGGAGAAGGATGTAGGCAGGTTGATAGTTGTAGATAGGGATGGAAAGGTTGTAGGTATTATTACGAAGACTGATGTTTTAAAACTTATTGGAGGGGCACTCTTTAACAAGATACTGAAAAATATAAGGGATTAATCTTTGAATATACTCTCCGCTATCAACAGGGCACAGAGATCCCCACAGACACTACAGGCTTTCTCATTGGAAGAGGGCAGTTCCTCCCTCATCTTCTTAGGTTTCTCACTGTCAAAGGCAAGTTGGAACTGCTTCTCCCATAGGTGATGCTTCCTAGCAAGGGCCATCTCCCTCTCCATCTCCCAGGCTATCCTATTGCCCCTTGCAACATCTGCAGCCTGGGCAGCTATCTTTGTAGCGATAAGTCCCTCCTTTACATCCTCCTCCTTCATCAGTCTAACATGTTCTGCAGGGGTTACATAACATAGGAAGTTTGCACCTGCGTATCCTGCAATGGCTCCACCTATGGCAGCAGTGATGTGATCATAACCTGGTGCCATATCGGTTACAACGGGACCTAGTACGTAGAAGGGAGCATTCTTACAGATGGACTTCTGTAGCCTTATGTTACTCTCTATGTTGTTAAGGGGGATATGACCAGGGCCTTCTACCATGGCCTGCACTCCAGTTTCCCTACATCTCTCTACAAGTTCCCCCAGTACGATAAGTTCATGTATCTGAGGTCTATCTGTATTATCACATAGACAGCCTGGTCTCATACCATCCCCTAAACTTATAGTTACATCATGCTCCTTCAGTATCTCCAAGAGGTAGTCGAAGTTCTCATATAGAGGGTTCTCCTTACCATGGTGGATGATATAGGCAGCCAAAAATGCCCCTCCCCTACTTACTATCCCCATTATCCTATTACTCTTCTTCAAGGTTTCCACAGTTTCCTTGGTGATACCACAGTGAAGGGTCATAAAGTCTACCCCTTCCTTAGCCTGCCTCTCTATAACCTTGAATATTAGATCCTCATCCATATCCACTACACTTCCATACTTCTTTTTGGACTCAACCCCCACCTCGTATATAGGTACAGTTCCAAGAGGTAAATTGGTATGTTCCATAATCCTTTTTCTTATCTCAGGTAGGTTCCCCCCAGTACTTAGATCCATTATGGCATCTGCACCGTACTTATTGGCAATTTCAGTTTTCCTTATCTCCATCTCTATATCTACACAATCTGGAGAGGTTCCAATATTTACATTTACCTTTGTCCTTAGATCCTCTCCAATACCTACAGGTGTTGTATCTCTATGGATATTTTTTGGAATAACAACGTATCCCTTGGCTATAAGTTTCCTTAATCTCTCAGGATCTATTCTCTCCTTTTTAGCAACCTCTTTCATCTCTTCTGTTATTATCCTGTTTTTGGCCTCTGTCATCTGAGTCATAAAATCCACCACGATTAAAATTATTAATTAAAGAATATAAAATTGATAATCTACTAAGGTTTTGTATTTATAAATTTTATACCTAAACTATTTATTAATAATTTAATATATTAAAATTTTTAATATAAATATTAAAACGGTGAGTAGATGGGAGTACAGTTTGGCGATCTTATCCCAAAGAGGGAGATAACTTTAAAGGATCTAAAGGGTAAAACCTTAGCCATAGATGGAATGAATGCCCTATATCAGTTTCTATCCAGTATAAGGTTGAGGGATGGTAGTCCCTTAAGGAATTCCAAAGGTGAGATCACATCTACCTATAACGGTCTCTTTTACAAGAATATATACATGTTAGAAGAGAATATTACTCCTGTATGGGTCTTCGATGGAGAACCTCCCAAGTTGAAGTATAGAGTATGGGAGGAGAGAAGAAAGATGAAGGAGAAGGCAGAAGAAGAGTATAGGAGGGCGAAGGAGGAGGGAAAACTAGAGGAGATGTACAAGTATGCAAAGAGGGTTAACTACCTAGATTCGAAGATAATAGATAACTCAAAGAGACTGTTAAAACTTATGGGGATACCATACATAGAGGCACCTTCAGAGGGGGAGGCTCAGTGTTCCTATATGGTAAAGAAGGGAGACGCCTACGGAGTTGTTAGCCAGGATTACGATGCACTCCTCTACGGAGCCACTAGGGTTGTTAGAAACATCACTACAAATAAGCCCTTGGAGTTGATAGAGTTAGAGGAAGTATTAAAATGCCTAGGTATAACCTTGGAGGATCTCATAGATATGGCGATACTCATAGGTACAGACTATAACAGAGGAGGTGTGAAAGGTATAGGCCCAAAGAAGGCTTTGGAGATTGTGAAAAATAAAAGGATGAAACTCTATACGAAGTATATTCCAAACTATGAGGAGATAAAGGAGATATTCAAAAATCCGAAGGTAACTGATAACTACGAGATAAAGTTGGAGCGTCCAGATGTAGAGGGCTTAAAGAGATTCCTTATAGATGAGATGGACTTTTCAGAGAAACGTGTACTCCCACATATTAAAAAGTTAGAGAAGATTTATGAGAGGAGAAATCAATCTACATTAGAGGCGTGGTTCTAAATATAAAATATAAACGTGAGAGAATGATCAAGGAGTATAGATTTACAGGACTTTCAGCACTTCTAATTATTTTACTAATAATTCTACTTATAATAACTTTTACCATAATAATATCTCCACTTATTATACTACTTATAATCTTAATAACTTTTTATCTTATATACAAAAGATTCAAAAAATCTATAACTAAATTCTTGAAAGATCTTAGGAAAAGGAAGATAAAGATATCAGATGAATCTACCACAGGTGAGGTAGAAATACATTTTGCAAAGAACATACCTGTAGAGTCTGGAGATGGAAACCTTAAAAATAAGGAGATAGAACGTATTAATTCCTTGGAGATAGATCCTGAAATCAGAGATTTTATAGAGTATTTGATAAGCAAAGGTTTTAAATACGACACTGAAAGTGGAACACTCTTCTACGGAGATAAATCTGTATATCCTGTATATAAGAAGACGTATCCACCTAACAATATAGTTAGACTCTATACCTCTAAACCTGAGGCGGATATTATAGCCTTGGGACTTAAGGGAACCCCAGGTAATCCTAAATTTATCTACCTTATACCTGTAGAGGAATCTAAGGAGAGGATGCTTATAGAGGAACTTAAGAGGTATTTAAAAAACTTTTAAATAGGGAAAGTTATGGACGTATACGAGGTGTTGTTCCAGAGGTGTTTAGAACATAGGGTTATAGTAGATGATAAGAAGGTCCCCCTCTGGACTATATCTAAAGAGGATATTGAAGAAGGGAGAGTAGATTTTAATTTACAGTGGGAAAGTCTCCAAGATTTAGCAATATCCCTTTATGAATTTAAAAGGGAGCAGTTGAAATCTAAGGAACTTATAAAATTACCTATAGAGGAGATCTTAGTGGGTATTGCATTTTTAAAATCTAAAGAGTCTGGCTACCTAATTATCGACGATACGAGTAATATGTATACATGTATAAACTATCTAAGTGATATTATAACTGCAAGAATAAACTGCATCGCTAAGTATTACTATCTCATTAAAAAACCCCTAAATACAAATATTTTCGACGAGGTAATTCTCAAATTCCCTCAAAAAAAAGATATCAGAACTAACAACATGCAGGATCTAAAGGAGATTGTTTTCAAACTTAAAAATCTACAATTCGATATCTAAATCTCATCGTTATATCTCTGTAGAATGCATACTCTTTTATCAACGGTTTTGCGAAGAGAGATTGTCATATATAAACTAATAGATAGAAACAGTAAAAAACTTAAAAAATACTGTAAACATAAAAAAACCCTAGTTCCCATCAAAAGGATAGTTTAAAGAATAATAAGAATTATAAAAATAATAAGATAAAAAATAAAGAAAGAAAGGTTTTAAAAATAAAAAAACTTTTATCATCCCAGTATAACATTTTAAAAAGAAGATTAGAGGAGAACGACCCTCTGAATACCCTCTAATACGGGGATTCAGAATAAGATCTCCTATTTTATCTAAGTGTTCAGAAAGATCCTAAGAATATCTAATGATTTATATTGATTATTTTTATTGCCCTTTTAATCACTACTTGGTGGGAATCAAGGTTATTTACTTTTTTACCTCTATCCCTTTTACTTTATTGTTATTACTCTTAAGATCTTTATTATTCTTATTATAATAATTATTATTTTTATTGTCCTTCTAATCACAATCTTGGTGGGAACTAGGGTATAAAAAAGAGAAATCGAGTTATGTTAAAAGAGAAAAATCGATAAGGAGTATCTACTGTATATTCTAGATAAAGTTTTTTTATAGATCTTTTTCCAATCCTAACTTTATCATCTCATCAAAGAGATACCTGGCATCATGAGGTCCTGGACCTCCCTCTGGATGGTATTGGACACAGAGGATATTTTTTTCCTTAGATATTAATCCCTCTACTGTGTTATCGTTCAAGTTAATATTCCATACTGCAATATCCTTAGGTAGTGTTTCACTTTTTACCGCATAACCATGGTTTTGAGATGTGATATGTACCTTATCTCTATCTAGATCCTTAACAGGCTGGTTTCCCCCTCTATGTCCAAACTTCATCTTGTAGGTTTCCCCACCTAAAGCCAGGGTAATTATCTGATGGCCTAAACATATACCTGTAAGGGGAACCTTTCCCATAAGGGATTTTACGGTCTCTACAGTCTCCTTAACTGCCACAGGATCCCCAGGACCATTGGATATCAATACAAAGTCAGGTTTGTACTTCAGTATCTCCTCTGAGGGTGTGTTGTATGGTACCTGAATAACTGTACAGTTTCTTTCAAGTAGACATCTGATGATGCTTCTTTTAACTCCACAGTCTACAAGAACACACTTAGCAACCTCATTCTCAGCCCTATGGATAACAACCTCATTTGTAGATACCATAGGTACGAGATCTATCTCTGATAAATCTTTATGGCTCCTGGCCAACTCTATATACTCCTCAATCTCTTTGTCTTCTATAGGTTCAGAGGATGTTTTCAAGAGGGCTTTTACAACTCCCCCAGATCTGATCTTCCTAGTTATAAATCTCGTATCTACGTGGTAAATACCTGGAACATCGTACTCTTTTAAAAAATCATCTAACTCCTTCCCAGTTAGATCCTTTATAACAAAACCCTCTACTTTAATACCATCTGATTCGTACCACCTCTCCTCAACCCCATAGTTTCCAATAAGAGGGTAAGTCATAGTAACGATCTGCCCCTTATAGGAGGGATCTGTAAGTACTTCAACGTATCCTGTCATACTTGTGTTAAATACAAGTTCTCCTAAAACCTCCTTTTCAGCACCAGATCCTTTACCTTTTAGTACAGTTCCATCCTCTAATACTAATACTCCATACAAGACAATCACCAGTTATATAGTTTAACTATTTTTTGTTATCTTATTATATTTAATTTTAATTGTAATATAATAAACCTCCTTCTTACTACTTCTTAATTTATCTACTATTCCACCTTTCTAAACTTTGCAATGAAAAAGGGTTCATCTGGAGGATATATTCTAAGAGTTCCTTTTATTCCCCCCTCTTTAATATTTATTCCCTTGGCACGTCTCCTGAAATCACTGATATCTACCAACTGGATATCGTTTCTTTTATCCAAGATGTACTGAACTACCTCTTCGTTCTCCTCTATCTCTTGGGAACATGTGCTGTACACCAACTCCCCTCCCACCTTTAAGAGGTTGAGACCAACATCTAACATATCTTTCTGTCTCCTTGAACAGTATTCTATGTCCTCCTTAGTAATCTTTCTACTCCTACCCTTTACTGGATTTCCTGTACAGGGGGCATCTAAAAGTATCCTATCGTAGTATATCTGAAGTTTATCTAATTTAAGGGCATCCATATTTAGTATTACAACGTTTTTAATACCGAGTCTATGGATGTTAGATGAAAGACTTCTTAACCTCACTCTTTTCATGTCGTTCGCCACAATAATGCCCTCATTTTCCATTAACTGGGCCATGTGAGTAGTTTTACCTCCAGGTGCTGCACACATGTCTAATACCATATCCTTACTAGAGGGATTTAGTACAAGAGGTGGCACTGTGGAGGATATACCCTGTAGGTAGTAATATCCAAATAGATACTCCAGAGTGGAACCTGGAGAGTATGGAGACTCTATTATCTTAAACATGTACTCTAAATAAGTATTTTCCAGTACTACTCCTTTACTTTCTAACCTCTCTTTTAACTCTTGTGGCGATATTTTTAAAGTATTTACCCTAAGGTACTGCATACTTTACCCTATTTATTTCTAATCTTAGATAGGATCTTAAGATACATCATTGCAGCGATCACTAAAAAGATAGGTGTTATTAAATATCCTGCTAATTCATGCACCCAGTAAATCTCTTTAATAAAGATCTTTCCAAAGATCCCAGTTATAATTATCCTTAAAAGGTTTCCAAAGTAAACCACTACAAGTAAGGGCAATCCAGCCAATACCTCCTTAATATCCCTAGATAGAGAGAGAATTAGTGCTAAATATATAGAGATAAATACCACACCTGTACAAGGAGCTATTACCTCTATGTTGATACCATTTAGATATATACGATCTCCATAGTAGGAGACTTCTGTGAAAATCCCTAGAAGTAGACAACTATGATAGGCTACAGTAAATACTAAGTAATTTTCTAAAGGTTTTAATATAGAGTATATAATTATAATGTAGACAATAAACATCAGAATAAAGATTTTCTTATTAATACCGACACCTAAATAATTTTTATTAATTTAACTATAATCTTCAAGAAAGATTAATATCCTCTTTTAAATACCCCTATTTTCTCTTTACCTAGGAAATCGTCAATCTGTCTGCTTATTTTATGATACTAAATTCTATTATTTATATTATTATTTTAATAAACTTATTTATTATCTCCAAAACATCCTTATTAAACACCTTTTTAAACTACATATTTAAAGAGAGATGGAAAAAGAAAAGTAGAGGATACCACTTAAATAATCTTTGAATAGTATCTTATAAACTCAACGGTGATCCCTGTGGGTTTAAAACATCTAATATCTATTAGAGATATTGGAAAAGAAGAAATTCTGAATATATTAGAGGAATCTAAAAAGATGGAGAATATTTTAAACTCTAAAAAAGTTTTAAAAATTATGGAGGGCAGAATACTTGCTACACTATTTTACGAACCCTCTACAAGGACCAGGCTATCTTTTGAAACTGCTATGAAAAGACTAGGAGGCTCAGTTATTGGATTTACAGATATAAAGAATACCTCTGTTATGAAGGGAGAAAATTTTATAGATACTATAAGAGTAGTAAGTGATTACGTAGATATAATAACAATAAGACATCCCTGTGAAGGTGCTGCAAGGTTAGCCAGTGAATATTCAACTGTTCCAGTGATCAATGCAGGAGACGGCTCAAATCAGCATCCCACCCAGACACTACTTGATCTATACACTATAAAGAGGGAGATCGGGAGGATAGATGGGATTACAGTGGCCTTCGTAGGAGACTTGAAATATGGAAGAACTGTCCACTCTCTATGTTATGCCCTATCTCTCTTTGAAGATGTTGAGATAAAGTTCATATCTCCTGAAGAACTTAGAATACCTAAGGAGATAGTAAGTGATCTCCTCGAGAGGGGTGTAAAATTCTGTGAAATGGAAACTATAGATCTGGAAGATGTAGATGTGGTATATGTGACGAGAATACAGAAGGAGAGGTTTCCAGATCTAAACGAGTATCAGAGGGTAAAGGGGAAGTATAAACTTACCTTGGAGCATGTTAAAGACAGGGATCTCATAGTCATGCATCCACTACCGAGGGTGGATGAGATAGATCCGAGAATAGACAACCTTCCACAGGCCAAGTACTTCCAACAGTCTTTCTACGGAGTACCAGTGAGGATGGCTATATTAAAGATGTTGTTGGAGTAGATCCAAATTTTTTATTTTATTATATAAATCAGAAATTAATCTTCAAACTATTGGACGATGGGAAAATAACAGAGAGAGTAATTTTTTCTAGGGTTGTTTCTAAACATTGAAGAAATATAGTTTTTGACTCTGAAATTTATTGAGAATTATAATACCAATATCTTCAAAAATATCTCACAATTATTATTTTTTTATCACATTTTTATTTTTTAAATTATTATTTTAATAAAAATTATGAGAATAATTAATTATAAAGTTAAAAAAGTAATAAACTCAATTAATCTAAATGCTAGACAATAGAGAAGTCGAAGAATGCTGTTAACTCCTTTTTTAAGTGTGTATAATCTGCAAAAGATTGGGAATCCATCCTTTACTTATATTCCTAATATTTAGCTAGGGGATTATTTAATAGTTTATTATTTAATTCCTCTTTTTTAAAATAGTGAATATTAACCCTAATTCCCATCAAAAAATTCTGATAAAAACAATAATAATTATAAAAAATAAAAGTATAAAAAGAAGGGTATTAAAATCAAAATAAGAGATAAATAATCTCCTCCTGGGACGCTCTAAGATACCTATAGAAGTGGAGCAGATCCTTCTTAGCAGGTTGCTATTATTAATTTTTATTAAAGGATTGTATTTTAATAATATTTTAATATTTTTTCAGTTTTTATTTATTTTTATTATTTAAATCATTACTTTAAATGGGAATAAGGTTATTTACTTTTTATCCCTATCCCTTCAGAATTATTTTATTGTTATTATTCTTAAGATTTTTATTATTTTTTATTATGATTATTATTTTTATTATTCTTCTAACTACAATCTTGATGGGAACTAAGGTGAATATTATTAAGTTCTAAGTTTTCTATTAAAAAAATTCTAAAAAATTATAATTTTAGATACAGCCAAATAAAAAGAAAAGTAGTACCTTATTACTCCCTGACCTCATAGATTTCAACATCTTAAACATTCCATACCCTACTCTACTGATAAATTAAAAGGGTTTATATTTTATTAGCCTCATCTTTTTTACTACTCTAAAGGACGAGGCTTCAAGGTTGTGGTACTTATGAAGATCGGAGTATCCTGTAGTGTATTTTTAGACTCTAAAATAACTCTTACAGATGCTTTAAACTTCTTAGAGAAAAGGGTAAAGTACGTTGAGTTGCTATGTGATGGTAATATGAATATTATGAAGAAAGAGAATATCGAGGTGGTAGACTCCTACAACTTAAAATACACACTACACTGTCCATTAACAGATCTAAATCTTTCATCTTTTAGGGAGAAGATCAGACTAGTAAGTTTAGATTTCGTCAAAGATATTTTACAGATTGCCAATAAGGTAGACAGTTCTATTCTTGTACTTCATCCAGGTTACTGTGTATTTAAAGATGATTACAGTATGGCCTTGGAATCCCTTATAAAAACCTTGAAGGAGTTGAATAGGATTCAGGAGGAGTACAGTACTAAAATCACCATTGAAAATATGCCCTCCTACAGTATGTTCATGTTCAGGGAGCCTGATAAGGAGATCTTTGAACATCTAGGTGATATAAAGATAACCTTCGATATAGGCCATGCCTTCTTAAATAAAAATATAGAGGATTTCTTAGATAGGGATGTAGTGAAGAAAATAGCGCATACTCATATACATGACAACAACGGAGATCTCGATGAACACCTGTGTATAGGGAAGGGAAAAATACCCTTTGAAGATTACAGGAATCGATTGAAGAAAATAAAAGGTATAAAGATGATAGAGATGCAAAATAAAAGTATAAGAGATATAGACAGATGTATTGAATACCTAAAGAATCTGTTAGAATAGTTATAAATCTTTTAATATTTGAAAATAAGCATTTTAGAATTAAAAAAAAGTATTAATAGCATTAGAATTATTAGTTATCCTTAGTTGTTTTGATACTTTTTATCTCTTAATCTGGTGGTAGGATGATAAGTAGTAAATACTACAGTGGTTACAAGATCTATGTTGTTAAAAAGAACGGTGTAAGGGAGTTATTTGATGTAAATAAGTTAGTTAAATCCCTTTTGAACTCCCAAGTTGACTACAGACATATAAATAGGATCCTCGCAATACTTCACTCTAAGTTATACGACGGAATAACTACTGGGGAAATAAAGGAAGTTGTATGTGAATTACTAAAAGAGATAGACAGGGAGAATGGGACCAACTACTTAGAAAAATATAGGGAGGAAACTAACTTAGTGGTTAGAACCTCCAACAACGAGATTCAACCATTTGATAAAAACAGAATTATCAAAAAACTCATAGATGAAACTGGCTTAGATGGAAAAACTGCAGAGAAGATAGGAAATGAGATTGAAAAATCTTTAAAGAAACTTAACCTTAAGTATATCACGGCACCTATGATAAGGGAACTGGTAAATGCAAAGTTGATAGAGTACGGGTTGGAGGAGTACAGAATAAGGCATACAAGGTTAGGTATCCCTATATACGACATTAAAAAACTGATAAATGAGGGGTGCAGGGAGAACGCCAACCTTATGCACAACCCAGAGTCTATACATAAGTGGGTTGCAGACGAAACGATGAAGCAGTACGCCCTCTTAGAGATATTTCCCAAGGATATTGCAGATGCACATATGAGGGGAGATATCCACCTCCACGACTTGGAGTACGCTGCAATAAGGCCTGTATGCTGTCAACATGACTTAAGGAACTTCTTCATGTACGGTTTAAGGGTAGATGGAACTGGACGGCATACAAGTGTTTCAAAACCTGCAAAACATCCAGAGGTTGCAATACAACATGCTGCCAAGGTACTAAGTGCTGCCCAGTGTGAGATGAGTGGAGGCCAGTCGATAGACGAGTTCAACATATGGTTGGCCCCTTACATGAGGGGGCTGTCCTACAGTAGGATAAAACAACTTATGCAGATGTTTATCTACGAGATGAACCAGATGTACGTTGCAAGAGGGGGACAGACAGTTTTCAGTAGTATAAACTTAGAGTTGGAGGTGCCAGAGTACTTAAGGGATAAGGAGGCTGTTGTTGCAGGGGATGTTAGGGGTACCTACGAGGAATACGAGGAGGAGGCTCAACTTATCCTACAGGCTCTCATAGATGTAATGATGGAAGGGGACGCTGTAGGGAAACCTTTCCTATTTCCAAACTTCATTGTGAAGTTGAGAGGGAGGGCATTTAAGGATGAAAACAGGGAGTTGATGGTAAAACTCCATGAACTTAGTAGTAAGTGGGGGATACCTTACTTTATAAACATGTACCCTGAATGGCAGGTGGAGAATACAAACGCCATGGGCTGTAGGACGAGGTTAAGTGGAGACTGGAAGGGAGACGTTGAGATGGACACCTTGAGAACTGGAAATATGCAGTGGTACACCGTCAATCTACCGAGGGTAGGTTACGAGGCTAAGGGAGATGACGACAGATTATTCGAGGTACTCCATGAGAGGTTGGAAATAATTAAAAGAGCACTGTATATAAAACACCATGTAACAGAGAGGATCCTCAAAGGAGGAATACTGCCATTTTTAACACAGAAGTTCAACGGAGAGCAGTACTATAGGTACGAGAACACCACTAAAACCTTCGGTTTCGTGGGGTTGAATGAACTTCTCAAGTACCACATAGGAGAGGAACTCCACGAGTCCAAGTACGCCCTTAAGTTTGGAGAGAAGGTAATTAAATATATTAGAGATTATGCAGATAACTTAAAGGAGGAGACAGGTTTAAGGTGGAGTGTAACCCAGACACCGGCAGAGAGTACTGCAGGAAGGTTTGCCAGGTTGGACTACAGGTACTATAGGGAGGAGTGTGAATCTGTGGTAAATGGAGATCTCTCCAATCCAAATACCCTCTACTATACAAACTCTTCACATGTTAGGGTAGATGCTTCAGTATCTGTAGGAGAGAAGGTAAGAATAGAGGAGAAGTTCCATCCACTCTGTAATGGAGGACATATTGCCCACTTCTGGAATATTGAGGCTTACTCAGATCCAGAGGTACTTATGGAGATAACTAGGAAGATAGCAGAAAGATCTGATATTGGTTTCTGGACCTACACGAAGAACTTAAGTATATGTGAAAGATGTGGAAGAACTATTGCTGGTCTCAAGGATAGATGCGCCTATTGTGGTAGTAATGTTCAGAGGTACAGTAGGATAACTGGCTATCTACAGAATGTCTCTAACTGGAACGATGCAAAGAGGAGGGAGTTGATAGATAGGAGGAGTAATATCCCTAGGATTTAAATTATTTTAAATTATAATTTTTATAAAAAGGAAGAGGATTAAAAGATCCTATAAATCATTGATGGATCCTATTTCAGTATTTAAGAAAATATTATTTAGTTTTTTAATTTTATTATAAAATTATACTAAACATGTCTTGAGAATTTTTGTTAAATAACGAAAATAAATAATATTTTATAATTTTATAATAATATTATAATTATTATAATTATTAAAAATAATAAAAAAATCTTAAACACTTAAAAAGAATTAAACTTTTTTATTTACCACTTTTCTATTCAAAAAATATGACCTAAAATTATACATTCACTATAGATTAAAAATATAATATGTGGCAGAAAAAATAGTAAAAATTAAGAAATAAAATAAAAAAGAAAAAATGTAGAAAATACTTGAGAAAACACTACATTAATAAGAATCTCGTTCTTCTTCAGTGCTCACTGTAATCCCGAAGATATTATTTCTTTAGATGATTTAATACTTCTAAGAATACTTTATTTTTTTTAATACTTAAATATTATTCCTTTTTTATTTTAAATTAAAATCTTTATAGTAAGTGTCCAGTCACAATAAAATAAATTTTAGATAAGTTCAAAAAAGATAACTATGTATTACATTTTAGATAGGAGGAACCTCTATAAACCTTATCCCATCTTTAGATACAACTAAATTCCCCCTCCACTCTTCCTTAGTCTCTGGATAGTCTGATCTATAGTGAGCACCCCTACTCTCCCTCCTCTCTAAAGCACACCTAGTTACAAGTTCTGCAACTGTTATCATACTCTTAAATTCGAAGTATCTTTGAATCTCAAATACACCCCTTAACTTTACATTTTCTAAGTTATTTTTTAAAACTTCTATCTTAGATAGAGCACTTCTTAATCCCTTCTCATTCCTAACTATAGATACGTTATCCCACATGGTACTTTTAAGATCCCTTATAAGTGAATGTATCGAGTATCCCCTCTCTCTCCCTACCTTCTCCCCTATCTCCCCCTTTATCTTACTAATTATACCCTTTACATCTACCACATCCCTAAGACTTTCCCTATCCTCTACAAACTCCCCTGCACTTCTCCCTGCAATCGCCCCAAATACCTGAGTATCTGCAAGGGCGTTGCCACCTAACCTGTTTGCCCCATGGATACCTCCTGTAACCTCTCCACAGGCGAATAACCCCTCGATGTTTGTCTCACATCTTTCGTTTATCCTTATACCTCCCATAAAGTGATGGGCAGTAGGTGCCACTATCATAGGTTCCTTTCTTATATCGATCCCTACATCTAGGAACTGTTTAAGTGTAGTCTCCAACCTTTCCTCGATAACATCATCTCCTAAATGAGATACATCTAAATACACTCCTCCGTTAATACCTCTTCCCTCCTTTATTTCGGTGTATATGGCCCTTGCAACAACATCCCTTGTAGATAACTCCATCCTCTCCTTATCGTAATTTACCATGAACCTCTCTCCATACCTGTTATAGAGTATGCCCCCCTCACCTCTCACAGCTTCAGTGACTAAGGTACCGCTATTTACCATCCCTGTAGGGTGGAACTGCACCATCTCCATATCTATTAACTCTGCCCCCTCCCAGTAGGCCATTGCAAAACCGTCCCCTACCTTCTGGATAGGGTTGGAGGTTATAGGATATATCTGTCCAGCGCCTCCTGTAGCAAGTACTGTAGATGTTGCATATATGGGAAATATTTTTCCATCTATGAGATCTAAAAAAATAGCACCATAGCATCTGTTATTTTTAACTATTAGTTTTATAGCCATTACATCCTCCAATACTGTAACATTATCCAACTTACAGATATACTCCATCAGGGACGTCATTATCTCATGTCCAGTCCTGTCTCCACTGTAGCACGTCCTGTTGAAACTCTGTCCCCCAAAGGGCCTCTGGGCTATACTACCGTCTTCTTTTCTGTCAAACAGTGCTCCAAATTTCTCTAAGTTTCTCAACTCCCTTGGGGCGTTTTTTACTAATATCTTAACTAACTTAGGGTTATTTATATAACCTCCTCCCTTTAGAGTATCCCTGAAGTGTCTCTCAAAGTCATCCTCAGGATCCAGTACAGCGTTATAACCTCCTTCAGCCATTACAGTACATCCACTTTTGCCAAACAACCCCTTAACTGCCACTACAACCCTCTTATCACTACACTCTATTGCACATCTGGCACCAGCCCCTCCCCCTCCTATTATAAGAACATCTGTTATCACAGTATCACCGAGAACTTGATATTTAGTATTCGGCAAACATATAAGATCTTTTAAAAGTAATTGTTTCTCCTTTATATAAATAAAATCTTAGTTTCCATTAAAAATGTAGTAAAAAAATAAAAATAAATATAAAAAATAAAAAATAATCCTGATACAATTAATATAAAAGAATAAGTAAAAACCAGTACCTTAGGGTCTTTCCTGAATACCAATATTGGAAGATATTTAAAGGATCACCTTTCTCCAGTATTTAAGAGTAGCAGTAGGAAATATCTGTTTATATTTTTCTTTTCTAATCATTATAATTTTATCTTCTTATTGCTTTTTTATCATTTTTGATAGAATTAGATTTTATTAAATCCTTATGTCCTTCTTTAGAGAATACCTTATAGGGATAAAAATACCCAAGAATATGATCAACATAACAAGGGCTGCTCCCCAAGCCATCTTATGATCCTCAGGGGATGGACTTTGAACCAGGTTGTAGATTAGAAGAGGAAGGGCCCCAATGGGTTCAAATAGGCTAGTAGGATAGGACTCGTAAAGACCTCCAGCGGTATACAGTAGGGGAGCAGTCTCTCCAGCAACTTTGGCCATACCTATAAGTATTCCAGTTAGTATTCCCTTTTTAGCCATTTTTGTAATGATTTTAAATATAACTTGAGCCCTTGTACACCCTAAAGCGTATCCTCCCTCCTTATATATCTTAGGGATCTCTGACATAGCCTCCTCTGTATAGATGGCTACGTAGGGCATGAGGATTATTGCCAATGCCAAGGCTCCAGCTAAGGCTGAATAGGTTCCCATTGGGAATACAACAACTCCAGCTATAAAGGTACCTACAAGTATAGTTGGAAACTCTAACATTATCTGAAGTAGGACCTTAGTAGCCCTACCAACTAGACTCTCTGGGAACTCATAGACATAAGTTCCAGCGAGGAATGCTAGAGGTACTCCAACTATTGTTGCTGTAAATGTTAAGATAAGAGTACCTACTATGGCAGGTCCGATTCCTCCATTACTGAAAGTCTCGGTTATAAAGGATAAACCCCTTTCTGCAATTACTGGGGCCCCCTTTAGAAATATAGATATAATAATATGAAAAAGGGGCAGTATGGCCAGTAGTGTTAGAGTTCCGAGAGTAATTAAAAATATCTTCTCTTTTAATACCCTTAACTTTTTATATTCAGTGCGAAACATGAGATCTCCACCTCTTGAGATAGTATAGCCCTATTATGTTAACTATAAGACCTATAAGGAACAGTACCAGTCCTCCTGCATACAGTGTAGGAGTCATATACTGATATATAGCTGCATTTCCAAACTGATTTGCTATCAGGGAGGAAATGGTATATCCTGGAGCAAACAACTGATATGTTAAGTTAAAGGAGTTACCTATAACCAGAGATACTGCAACTGTTTCACCGAGGGCCCTACCAAAGGCTAAAATAAACCCGGAGAGGATAGCAGGCTTAATATATCCAACTAAAACCTTTGTAGCCTCATATCTCGTTGCTCCCAATGCATAAAGTCCTTCCTTATACACCGTAGGTATCATGGAATAGGCTTCTCTGATAATGGCAGAGGCAAAAGGTATAACCATAATCCCTAAAAGAATACCTGCAGATAGATAACAGTATCCAGTTAAAGGAGGATAACTGAAGAGAGGTATGAAGGAGAAGTTTTCATATAAGAATTTCATGATATAATCTCTAAGTATAGGAACAAGTATAAGTGCCCCCCATATACCGTATATTATGGTAGGTAGTCCAGCCATTATATCAGATATTATTATCAGAGGATACTTTAATTTTTGAGGAGCGTAGTCGTTTACATATATGGCATAGGCTACAGAAATGGGAATTGCAAATATTATTGCGATTATTGAGGTGTATATACTACCCCAAATAGGTGCTGCCAACCCGTATACTTCTTTACTAGCCTCTTCAGCTGCAACCCATACATTTTTTATGAATAGATCTATACCGTACTTCTCAATTGCTGGATAGGAGGATACAAAGTAAAATACCAACATTGAAACAAACAATAGAAATACTACTATGACTGCTGGCATTGTTATTATCTTAAACCCATCGAACCTTCGTAAAATCTTCCTTAGATCCATGCTATCTACCTAATTTTGTATTGTTAATAACTTATAATTTTTATATTATATTAAAATAATTTTAAAAATTAAAAATAAAAATTAAATAAAAATAAAAAAAGAGGAAAAGTATATTTATTCTTTTATCATATCTACAGCCTTTAATCCAATCTTAGCAACTTCTTCTGGTAATCCTACATATCCTTCTGCCAGGTTCTCTGGCTTCTGTCCCTCAGTTAATACCCATCTTAGGAAATCCTTAATAGCCTTAGCCTCCTCTGGACTGTAGTGTTTGTGGTTTATATTCTCCCAGACTAGGAAGTGTGTGAATGCTACTATTGGATAGGCATTCTCGCCAGGGGCGTCTAACAACTGTTTTGTATCTTCTTTGTATCCTTCTTTAGGTTCTGGTATGTAAGCCTTAACACCTGCAACAGCTGCCTTAATTGTATCTGTATCTGGTTTAATAAACTTACCTTCTTTGTTTTCTATGGCAGCAGTTGGTAGATTATTTTCAATGGTATAGGACAATTCGGTGTATGCTATACTGTACTTAGTACTCTGTAATGTATTGATTACTCCAGAGTTACCCTTTCCTCCAACTCCTCTACCTACCTTATCAACTGGCCAGTCTACAAGTTTTCCACTTCCTACTTCCTTAGCCCACTCCTCACTTATCATACTTAGGAATGTTGTGAATATCTTTGTGGTACCACTACTGTCACTTCTGTGTACAACTATTATTTTCTCATGTGGTAGTTTATCTGCAACATCTGGGTTCAACTTCTTTATTCTCTCGTCATCCCAGTATTCGATCTTCCCTAGGAATATATCTGCCAATACATCCCTACTTAACTTTAAGGTATGATCTCCAATCTCTGGAATATTGTAGGTTATAACTACCGCTCCCACGATCTCTGGGAACTGCAATGGCTGATCTCCAGTTTCTAAGAACTTCTTCCACATCTCCTCTTTTACTGGTGGATCTGTTCTTCCAATGTGTGTAAGACCCATTAAGAAGTCTTTCTGTCCCTTTCCACTTCCTCCTCCTTCGTATTCAATCTTTACATTTGGATTTATCTTCTGATACTCAGCTATCCATTTCTGTACCTGATACTTTGGGAATGTTGCTCCAGAGGTTCTAATTGTAATAGTTTTAGGGGCAGTTGTAGGCTTGGTTGCTGGCTGAGTAGTTTCTTGAGGTGAGGTTGTAGGTGTAGTAGTCTCTTGAGACTGGGCCTTCTCTTCAGTACCCATACATCCACTTAGGGATACTACTGGAATAATAAGTAATATCCCTAAAATTAATGCTATCGCCTTCTTCAACGTATCACCAAATATTCTTTTTTAACATTCATCTATTAGGTCATATAATAGTATATAAAATTTTCTATATAGAATTATATTTCATAAAATATGAATATTATATATTAGCCAAAATTAATAATATTGTATCTGTATAAAAAAATAGATAAAAAAATAGATTTAATCTTTATACAGTTCCAATGGGATGAAATTATCCTTTTCTTGATCGTAATATTCAATCTCTCCAGTCCCTATATTGAAGTACCATCCATGTATGGAGAGTTCCCCATTTTCTACCCTTCTCTTTACCCCTGGATAGGTCATAAGGTTTTTAATCTGGAACTTTATGGAAGTCTTCTCAGTAAGTTCTGCAAGTTCCTCTTTATCCACTGTCTTATTCCCGATCTCCTTTAAAACATACTCCTTAACTGGCTCTGCCACTTTTAACCACTTTTTTATAGCCATCATCTCTGGATCCTCTGGAATATCTTGGTAGAGTGCTTTACAGGCCCCACACTGTGAGTGGCCACAGACTATGATATGATCCACTTCTAACACAGAAACTGCATACTCTATTGCCGATGCAACACCACTGTATTCTAGGGCAGATTCATAAGGTGGTACAAAGTTCCCTATAACTCTCAGGACGAAGAGATCTCCAGGATCACTTTTTGTTATTATACTTGGAACAACCCTTGAATCACTACATGTGATGAAGAGCACCTTTGGTTTTTGACCCTCTTCAGCCAATTTAGTGAATAGATCTTTATTCTTTTCATAGTAGTCCTTTCTGTACTCTTTATAGTTTTTTATTAGCGTTTTCAGATCTTTACCTTCCACGCTTACAACCTCCTGTCTATTTTTAGTAGTTGGCTTAGCAGGGGATTCCTGAGGTTGGGCATTCTCTTCAGTACCTATACATCCACTTAGGGATACTACTGGAATAATAAGTAATATCCCTAAAAGTAGGGCTACTATCTTCTTCAAGATACCACCTACAGTTCTTTTTTTAACATATATCTATAAGGTCATTAACGGTATATATAATTTTCCTACACGAATAATATTATTCGCTACGAATAATACTTTCAAATCAACAATTTTAATAAAAATATGTAAATTAATAAATAAAAATAGTAATATTATAATTAGAGAAATAAAAAGGTATAAATTAATGTATAGGAGGGATAAGGATGATGACTACTCTAAAAACTATAATATTGATGGCCCTACTGACGGGAATACTCTATGGGGCATGTTTACTGTTCCATATTCACCCTCTAATTGCCATAATAATTGCACTGATACCTAACCTTATTGCCTACTTCTTCAGCGATAAGATAGTACTTATGAGTTACGGGGCGAGGATAGTAGATGAGAGGGAGGCACCTTATCTCCACAGGATTGTAGAGAAGGTGGCAAGAAGGGCAGGTATTCCAAAACCGAAGGTTGCCATAATAGACACTCCAACACCAAATGCCTTTGCAACAGGTAGAAGTCCAAAACATGGAGTGGTGGCAGTTACTACGGGAATTATGGATCTACTTAACTCCCAGGAACTGGAGGGGGTAATTGCCCACGAGGTAAGTCATATAAAAAATAGGGATATTCTTATAGGCTCTATAGTGGCAGTACTTGCAGGGGCTATTGTATACCTTGCAGATATGCTCCAGTGGGGATTATTCTTTGGATTCACTAGGGACGATGAAGATAATCCCTTCCAGTTTATTGGTTCTATACTCTTTATAATACTTGCACCAATTGCGGCAACCCTTATACAGTTTGCCATCTCTAGACAGATGGAGTTCCGTGCAGATGAAGGAGGGGCTAGATATTCCCATCCACTCTATCTGGCGAATGCACTAATCAAACTTGAAAAAGGAGTAAGTATGTATCCTTTAGATAGAGGCAATCCAGCAACTGCACACCTCTTTATAGTAAATCCATTTAGAGGGGAAAGTATACTAAAACTCTTTTCCACACACCCACCAACAGAGGAGAGGGTAAAGAGACTTCTAGAAATGGCAAAAAATCCAAGGTATCTACAATAACAAATTAAGACCTTCACTATAATATGAGGTACCCCATTAATATGGATGTACATTTAACACTAGGTTTCTAGAGTTAACAGAAACTTACAATATTGGATACTCTGTCAGGATAAGGTCTATTTCCGAAAAATTTATATATATCCTTTTTTAAACTTAGGAATATAAAGTATATGAGGTGATGAGATGGCAGAACTACCAGTTGCACCAGTAGCAAGAATATTAAAAAAAGCAGGTGCAGAGAGAGTAAGTGAAAAGGCTGCCAAGGCATTAGTTGAGGCCCTTGAAGAAATAGCAATGGATATTGCCAAGGGAGCCGTAGAGTTGGCAAAACATGCCAACAGGAAGACTGTTAAAGAGGACGATGTAAAAATGGCCTTGAAGATGATAATAAACAAGTGTAAATAACTTCCTTTCAGTTTTTTAATTAGTTTTTTATAGTAGGATATTAGAAGTTATTTTTAGGAAGGAGGAGTTAGGTGGAATCCTGTTCTACTTCTACAGCACTTGGTGTAAGGTAGAGAATAGGGATAGATCTTACTTTTTTACTGATTTTAATTATTTTTATAATGATTGTTATTTAAATAAAGGCTCTCGGAGTTCTTGTTTAGATATTTTCATTCAGAATCTAAAATAACAATTAATCTAATACCTAATTTTTAAGGAGTTTCCTGAATATAAGATAAGAATAGGGAAATAAATATTATACCTTTTTGATTTTTTGAATAACTAACTTTTATATTATATTATTTTTTTACTTCATTATTTTTTTGATTATTTTAATTATTATCATTTAAATTTGTCATTTTTAAACCATTACTACTTAAGGAGTTAGGATTATTATATTATATTATATTTTAAAACCCTAGTCCCCATCAAGATTGTGATTAAAAAAAATATAATAATTATCATAATAAAAAAATAATAAAAATCTTAAGAGGAATAATAATAAAATAAACTTTCATTCCCATCATAATAAGATTTAGATAATAAAAAAGATAATAAAATTAATAATAGCAGACTGTTAGGGAGGATCTGCTTTATCCCTACAGTATCTTAGAGCATTTCAGGAGAAATTATTTATCTCTTGTTTTGATTTCAATAATTTTAATACTTCTTTTTATATTTTTATTTTTTATAATTATTGTTATTCTTATTAGAATTTTTTGATGGGAATTAGGGTATTTTAAAATTTTTAAAAAAAATTAAAAAAACTATATAAAAAATTATAACTATTAATACAAAACTACCATTCTAATCTTTTATAAAAAATAATGAAATTTGATGTTATGCTCTCTGTTGCTACTGCTGAGTGTTTTACACATGGGAAGATAGGAGTTATCTTACATAAAATGGCCATGGGACATGAAGATGTAAAGAGATGTCCCTATTACTCTATTTTTAATAACAATATATACGTAATAGCATCGATGTTTTTACCTCAGAAGGATGTCATAGAGTGTATTTTAGATATAAAACTACCACCTCCAGACTACAAATACAGGTACGCCAAAGTATACAATGAAAAAAATGATCTTAAGGTAGCGTATCTTATAGCAAAGGGATTGAAGGATAAGTTAGGGTGTAATATTGCGATAGGAACTACAGCAGGTGTTGGTAGAGGGGGTATATGTATCCTTACAGATAGCAGGAGATACCTATTTACAACCGATGTTTACGGGAATGTGCTAACTGGAGAAAATTTAGTTGAAAGATCAAAGGATGGTTTATATAAAACTTTAAATAAACTTGCGGAGATTTTAAGTAATGAATATGGTATTAGAGCGTAATTGTTTATTGATACTTAATATTCTAGACATTTCAAAAGAATAACAACGGAAATTATACGTCTAACGGCTCATATAATTAATTTCTATCTTTATTTTTTATTATCTCATCCCTATCAAAAAACTCTAATAAAAAATAATATCCTAAATAGAATAACAATTAGAATAAAATAAATTAGACCAGAAAACAGAAAATATTCTCTCTTAAAAGATCCGTGGACATGTATATAAGAACAAAATCCCTAACAGGAATACTCATTATAAATATCAACCAATCTGTTAAATTTTTAATTTTTAGCACAAAAAGTTCTGTTCATAACTATAACTGTTTTCTTTGTAGAAGTGGAGGCCATGTTCCTTGAGAATGATTTCAATCTGTTTTTTCAAATATTCATCATCTGAAACTACACCATAGGGATAGATGTAAGCCTTATTATCTACATTTATACGGGGGTACATAGGTTCTAAGTATACCTCCTCTAGGAGGGATTTTTTTAAGTACTGGGTTGTCTTTGTTAAATTTACAAGTACTGGCGGTACATATGGAGGGTTGTTCTTAGGTATGATCCACTTGGTACCGTAGTATATGAAGTAGTTGGGATTTATCAAAAGATATATTTCTCCATGGATCTCTAAAGCAAGTGTCCAGGAAAAAACTCCTCTTGTAAATCCTAAAAGTCTTCCCAGATACGCCGTCTTAGGGTTGTTGTATCCAACCTTTAAGGTTCTACCTACTATCCTTGAGAGTGCCTCTTTAACATGGATATTCTTTGGATTTGTAGGGAGGGAGGTTTTAGGTAGGATGTTTGTAGGTACATGGTTCTCAGGTTTTATCATATGGAGTGCCCTTAAGGGATAAAAATAGTAATGGTTCTTCTTATTCAACATTACAACTCCTTCTAAGGGTCCGTTGAAGTCGAACTTTATCAACTTCCCTCTGTAGGTGTTGAAGGATTTGTTCAGTGTAAATTCCCCATAGGTGTTATTTTTTAACAGGTACTTTACCTTCAAATTAAATCCCCTGTAAAACTTTTTTAAAATAATAAAAATAAAAAATTATAAAAAATAAAATAATTATTCAAATAACTCCCTTAACTTTATCTGATACTTACCTAACTTACCCCCGTAGTTACCTGCAGTTATCTTTTTAACACCTTTCACAGTTGTTGCTGCCAAGATACCTACCCTCATAGCCTCCTTAACAGACTCCTCATCTACTCCATCTATTACGATCTCATATACTCCATTTACATCCTCTGGGATCTCAGAGTCCTCTACAACATCCTTAAGTGTTGGACACATCTTGTGGTTAGTAGTAGCGGTCATAAACTTATACTTTGGATTGGAGGCACCTACCTTACTACCGGAGGCTACTATTCCTCCAGGGAATGGAGTAATTACCTTATCTACAGATCTGATGGCATTCACTGCAGCCTCTGCTGCCACCAGTGCAGTCATATTAGCATCTGCCATTATGAAGAAGTTCCCACCTGCAACTCCCTTCTTGATACCGAACTTGTTCTCTACTATGAACTCCCCTCCCATTATAGGTATCCTATATACTGTTCTGTCCCCTAACTTATCTTTCTTCTCGTAACCGTCTCCAAAGAACTTCAACTTAAACCCCACCTTTAGATGCTCCTCTGCATCCTCACCCATGGCATCAAATGCTGCAGTTGTAGGTGCAGTTAAGACACACTGTCCAAGTCTCTCTAAGAGTTGCTTTTCCAACTCTGATTTTTTAGGATGACATATCTCAATTATAAAACCAGGTCTTCCATCTGGAGTCTTTGTTGGAGGTACGTACTTCTCAATCCCTGCCTCTGCAGGACACATAATAACTGAACATCCAAACCCTGTAGCCTCTGTTGCCGCTATTTTCGCAAGTCTCTTTGTAGCTGCAGTTATTAAAACTCTAGAAACCCATATAGGAAATGCTTCAGCAAAGGTATCTTCTATATACACACCATTTATTTCCATCTTCTCACCTTTTCAGTTTTATATATTTACTATCTTTATTAATATTATTTAAATTTTTATTTTTAATTTTACAAACTGTTAGATAAAATCAAGTAATAAAGACTTTAGAAGACATGGTTATTAGATTTTTAAAAGGTAGATGTTTTAGAATTTAATCTTTTTTCATAGTGTACTCTTACAAGTATAGGAGAGTAGAGAAGATGACTGATTACTAACAAAAAGACTTATATTCAGGTTCATTCTTTATTAGTAAAGTAGACACAAACCTTAATAATCCATTAGCGAAATACAAATTTATTAAACAAAAATTATTAATATAGATATATTATAACCAATTTTTTATTAGGATCTTGGTGATAGTATGGTGTCTGAAAATATAAAAAACTTTGTCGATGAAATCAGTGGTCAAGTTCAGAAAGAGGCTAAATATATCGAGTTGGTTTTTACGATCTATTATCTCATAAGTTTAGTAGAACCTGGTAAAAGGGAAAGTTTTCAGGAGGCTATTAACAACGCCGAAAGTATAGAGGATGCCTACGAGATACTTAACGCCTTAAAATTACAAATTGGTGCACAGGGTGCTAAAAAATTACTTAAAAACCTATAATTCTCATTTTTCAGTTATTATTTATGGAGAGGAGTATAATTCCCAAGATCACCAGTACAATACCTATTATCTGGTTGATAGATAGATGTTCCTTGAGAAAGAGGACTGCCAACACCGTAGTGATAGCCGGTCCTATGGAGGACAGAGGTACAACGATACTGGCCTTTCCCTTGTTAAGCATATAATAGAGAAGTAAGCTCCCCAATACTACCATTACTGCAGATATCACTCCATAGATCAGAATTTTTCCCTGTATTTGCCACAATCTCTGGGGGTCTTTTACTACTATAAACATAGAGAGTACAATACCTACGATATTAACTATAATCCACTGTATAAAAGGGTCCTTCTCAGAGACAATCTTTGCAAAGAAGGTACCTACACCGTAGAGGATCGCTATAAGGATCCCCGCTATAACTTCATTTATAGTAACCACCGTTATTTCGTTATATTGTCATCGCTTCACCAACAGAAAAATAGAGAAATAGTGTGTTATAGGTCCTTTAAAGGAGTTTTAGAAGAGGATATTATTTTGCTTTTTTACAACGTAAATAGTAAGATATACCTCTTTAATGTTTTATTTTCAAGTATTTTTACCTTCTCCATTATTTTTTATTATAATTATTATTTTTTATAGAGGGTTGTAGGAAGATTAGAAATATTTTACTACAAATTAATAACCTTGGCATCTTTGATATTCTCCAAATTTTTTAACCTCTCCAACACATCCTCAGGTATTACATGATCTACGTTGAGAATCATTATACTCTCTCCGCCAGGTTCTTTCCTACCAACTTGCATTCCTGCAATGTTTATACCATAGTCCCCTAGGAGTAATCCCACCTTACCTATCATCCCAGGTCTATCTATATGCCTAATTATACAGATAATACCCTCAGGTTTTATATCCACCTTGTATCCGTCGATCTCCTTAAGTACAGGTTTGCCCTCTATTACAGAACCAACCAGCGACACTTTTTCTGACTTACCTTCCGCCAATACCTTTATGGCATTACCGTGCTCACTCTCAGATATTGTACCCTCAATTACCTTTATGTTTCTACTTTTAGCCACACTAGGAGCATTTACAAGATTTACTCCTGCAAGGAGTATTGGAGAGAGCATACCCTTGAGGAAAGATCTCTTTACCATCTCAGTATCCTCCTTTGCTATCTCACCACTGTATATCAACTCTACCTTCTCTATGGATCTATCAAGTAGTTGTATAGCCATAAGTCCTAACTTCTCTGCAAGTTCCATATAGGGCTTTAACTTACCCATCTTTTCAGAAGGAATCGCAGGGAGATTTACAATATTCTCCGCAGGTTCTCCCCTAAGTATCTTTACAATCTGCTCTGCAACTATGATACCTGCACTCTTCTGTGCCTCTTCTGTAGAGGCTCCCTGATGAGGAGTTCCTATGACGTTGTCCAATGTAAGTAGTGGGTTATCCTTTGGGGGCTCCTCCTCGAAGACATCCAGTGCTGCAGATCTTATCCTCCTATCCTTAAGAGCCTCGTAGAGAGCCTTCTCATCTATTAGCCCTCCCCTTGCACAGTTTACAATTATTGCATTTTTCTTCATCAGTGATATCTGCTCTTTGCCTATTATATGTCTAGTTTTTGGAGTTAGAGGAACATGGAGGGTGATGAAATCACTAACCTTACAGAGTTCGTTGATATCATTTAATAACTTAACACCTAAACTCCTTGCAACATCCTCAGGTATATAGGGATCGTAACCTACAATATTCATTCCAAAGGCCTTCGCCCTCTTCACTACCTGCTGTCCTATTCTACCTAATCCAATAACTCCAAGGGTTTTACCGTAAAGTTCAATACCTTTAAAGGATTTCCTATCCCACTCTCCCCTCTTTAGCGAGGCTGTAGCCTGAGGTATATTTCTCGCTGCAGATAACATCAACCCCATGGTTAATTCAGCAACAGAGATGGAGGACGCATCTGGAGAGTTAACCACTATAATACCTTTCTCTGTTGCATACTGTACATCTATGTTGTCTACACCAACTCCCGCCCTTGCAATGATTTTTAACTTCTTTGCGTGCTCTAAGACGTCCCTTGTTAATTTTGTTCCACTTCTAACAACAATAACATCAACATCCTCTATTTTCTTTTTTAACTCCTCCTTACTTAGGTTAGTTGCTATCTCTACATCACCAACTCTCTCAAGTATTTTTACAGCGTCTTCGTGTATCTCATCTGTAATAAGTATCTTTACCATAGTTCTTCACTTCCAACTTTGTGGTTCCTTAATTTTTAATATATTACTTTTATATTTATCCTCCCTGTCAAAAACCCTTACCTTAAAAAATAAAAAATTTTATATTATAAATATTTGTAAGCAATTAAATACTGTTGAGATGAATATAAAAATTTAATAATAAAAATTTTAAAAATATAAATTGTTTTATAAAAATTTAGAAATAGAGACTTCAATAAAGTTGAATAGTTATAATATTCTCTAAACCTTTATTATTATACAGTTATTTTTATAATGACTTATAGTTTTCTATATGAATATACTCTTAAATTTACAACATCTCCAAGAAAATAAGTACAAATTTTTTCTTTAATTGAAATTTAGTAAATGTTAGTTTTCTAATGGATATAATACTATCTAAATATTGGAATAAATTAAAAGTTTGTGATAACTATGGACAAATTTACAATAGAGTACGATGAAGAAGAATTTATGGAGAGATATGAAGATAAGATAAAGCAGTACATTAAAAGCAAGTTATCAGAAGATACAATAAAGAACAATATTTTCGAGTTTAATATAAAGGACTTTTTAAGATACTTTCCAGAGGCGGGAGAGGTAAATGATATTATTATAGAGTATCCGATAGAGGTAGAAAATACCCTCTTCTATATATTTAAAGAGACGTATAGAGAGGTATTTGGCGAGGATAGTAAAACAGAGAAGGAATTAGAGAAGATCCAGATATCTCTAAAGAACCCCATAGGTTGTGAGAAAAAAATAGAAGATATAAACTCCTTCGATATCAACAAACTTGCTACATTTGAGGGAGATATTATATCTGCAGGTAAGGTGTGTGCTTTACTTAAGAAGGCGTACTTTGTATGTCCCCGTTGTGGAAATGTGAAAAAATATACTATCCACGATTACTTTAAAAAGTTGTCTAAAGTAGTATGTGATGTAGAGGATTGCAAGGAAGAGATGGTACTGGACCTGGACAACTCTACCTATGTAAATATTCAGGAGTTAGAGATTCAACAGCCTATTGATCTTATGAAGAATCCTGAGGATCCTCCAAAGAGTATAAAGGTGTTCCTGGAAAACTCTCGAGGAATATATTCAGGAAGAGTAAAGGTTGTAGGTACTGTAATAAGAAAAAGTACACGTTCCAATCTAAACTCCCCAATTTTCGAAATATGTGTTAGGAGTAACAGTGTCTCTCTAATTGAGAGTTATCAGAAAATTGAAGTTAGAGACATTCTTAAACCTGATCTAATAGAAACATTAAATGAACTAGGTAAAAAGAAGAACATAGTGGATATACTCTCTAATTACCTCATATCCCAGATTAAAGGATACGAAATTGTAAAGAAGGCAATATTTCTACAGCAGATAAAGGGATGTATGAAGTTTCTACCAGATGGTACCCCTCTAAGGAGGGACAGTCATATACTTCTAATTACAGATCCTGGAATAGGAAAATCTACCATGTTAAGAAGGATAGCGAGACTCTTCCCTCAGAACTCCTACGCTTCAGTTACCACTGCTACAGGTGGAGGGCTTACAGCCAACGTTATAAGGGAGAGTACAGACATAGGAGATGGATGGGTAGTGAAACCTGGGGTATTTGTAAAATCCAACGAAGGTACAGCCTGTATAGATGAACTTACTGTAGATAAGAACGTTATGAAGTACATCCTCGAAGCTATGGAGTCCCAGACAATACATGTGAATAAGGGAGGTATAAATGTAAAACTTCCCGCTAAATGTGCAGTCCTTGCAGCCTGTAATCCAAAGAGAGGGAGGTTCGATCCCAACTTAGGAGTAGTTGAGCAGATAGATATACCACCACCACTCCTAAGTAGGTTCGATCTCATATTTCCCCTTAGGGATATACCTGATAGAAGGAGGGACGAGGAGATTGCAGAACACATCTTAGATGTCCACATAGAAACTGCCACTAAGGAGTACTCTATACTAAAACCTATTGAGATAGACGGTATAATAGTAGATGAAAATCTAATTAAAAGTTATATCATCTATGCTAGAACCTGTGCATACTTTGAGGAGAATCAATCACTCTTTATGGGAGATGAGGTAGACGAAAGGCAGATAAAAAACCCCTATTTAACAAAATCTGCAAAGAAGATCATAAAAGACTTCTACATAGATATGAGGAAGTTGGGAGAGGAAGATAGCCCAATACCAGTTACAGCAAGGCAGTTAGAGGCTATTATAAGAATATCAGAGATGCATGCAAAGGCTAGGTTATCAAAGAAGGTTGAGGAAAAGGATGCAAAGGTAGCCATAGAGATCATAGAGGAGTGTTTAAACCAGGTTGCCTACGATCCAGAAACTGGTAAGTACGACATAGGAAAGATTATGGGACAACTGCCTAAGTCTAAGTACGACAAGATGGACAAGATACTAGAGATTATAAAGGAACTCTCTGCACTCTCCAACGACGGTTTAGCCTCAGAGGATGATATAATAGAGAGAGCCTCTGAATTTGGTATCTCTGAGAAGGAGGTAGAGGAACTACTGGAGAAATTAAAGAAGAACGCCGAGATATACTCACCAAGGTTTGGATACTATAGGGTTACATAAGGAGATCCATAACTATAGTATAATGACTTAGAAACCTTAAAATAAAAATAAAATATTTAAATATTTAAAAATAATGAGAGTAAAAAAGTAAAAGATTAATAAAAGAGGGCAAAAACTCCCTAAAAAAGAGTTATCGGAAATCTTATTTTCATTTCTTATAGTGTTTAATTTTGTCTAACTGTTTGTAGAGATTTTTATTTTCTTTTTTATTTTTATTGAGATCCTAAAAACAAAAACAACGTTCTTTTAATATCTTTATTTTTTCGAACATCTTTTCGGAGATCCTGAACATTTTAATATCATTAGAGAGTTTTATATCTTTTTTCATTTTTTAACTATTATTTATAAACCCCAATTCCCATCAAAAAATTCTGATAAGAATAGCAATAATTATAAAAAATAAAAGTATAAAAGGAAGGTATTAAAATCCAGAATAAAAGATAATTTCCTGGAATGCTCTAAGATGCTATGGAAGTGAAGTAGATTCTTCTTAATAGATAGCATTAATTTTAATCATTTTTTTCAGTTTTTTTTATTATTTAAATCATTACTTTGATGGGAATTAAGGTTATTCACTTTTTTATTTCTATATCTTTAGAATTATTTTATTATTACTCTTAAGATTTTTATTATTTTTTATTATGATTATTATTTTTATTATTCTTCTAATTACAATCTTGATGGGAACTAAGGTATTATTTATAATTTATCTTCCATCACAATCTTTGAAGTCCCATAAGAAAATTATATAAACATGTGGAGATATCTATATTAGTGGTGGATGATGATCGGTGGTAGCTTCTGACCTGTGATGAATGATGGGCGAACTGACACCGTTATTTATTTTTATCTCCTTTTCTCATAACCATAGAGAATGCAATCGTTCCAACAGGTCCTGCCACAATTATAAAGAGTGCTACTGTTTCTCCAAAGGGTATATTAAATCCCTGAGAGAGTACTACTAAAAAGGTAGCTACAATAATGGCCATTAAACCCTCTCCAATGAGTACGTTAGATGTATTTTTATGGAAACAGAGTTTCAGGGAGGAGAGTGCTCCAATTATCAAGGAGAACATGGTAAAGTACAGAACATACTCGTTCATTATATCCCCTCGTTAAAGCATTATTTTAGTGAATATTGTTGTTGAAATAAATAGAACAATAATTACATGGAGCTAATAACATCTTTAAAGAGAAGATCAACATGGAGAAATTTTCTTCTTCATTCAGTACTCAAAAATAAATCCGCAGAAGTTATAACAAAGAGTTTATTTTTTATTAATATTAAAAATAATTATTAAGTTTTATTTTTTATCATATTTATTATTTAAATTTATTTAAAGAGTATACTACAATATTCTAGATCATCTCTTAAATTATCCCTAAATACCTTACAGCCCATACTATAAAAATTAAAGCCCCAAGGACTACTGCAAACCATACCCAGAGAGATATAATATAGTAAAGTTTATACAACCTCTCTATATTTTTTGGGTTGTTCAAAAGTCTCTTAAATGGGTCTGTACCTCTGTACTTTCTTTTCTTCATTCTATCACAGGTCCCATTCTAAAGAGATAGACTGTAGTAGTAGGGAGATGTCTCCTAACTATTTTTAACTCAGGTTTATAGATATATAAAGTACTCTCCTCACTGAAAGGACTTATATCCCTCCCCAGTATTTTAGATATCACCTTTACCTCTTCACGGCCACTGATTTTCACAGTCCCAGACTCTAAGGAGGCGTCTATCTCTAAAACTATAGGTATTTTCAGATCTAAGTTGTCAGTTAACTCCTTCAGAAGATTTAACTCTCTCTTTTTTATTCTATGTCTCTTACCATTTATAACAACATGAGGTTTTTCCTCTTCTAAAAGTTCCCTCAGTGTTTTTTTCCTAAAGTTTATATTTAAACTACGTAGGAATCTGTAGATCTCCCTATCCATATATATCAACCCCTATTTAATACTATAAATAAAAAAGTATAAAAAATAATATTAAAAAAAAATTAAAAAAATAATAAAGGGTGATAGAGATGCTAAGTGTAAATCTAAAGGCACTCCCTATAGTAGAGGAAATGATGAAAAAGAAGGAGGAGTTGAACATAGAGGTAAAAACCTTAGAAAATGGGGCAAAAGTTATAGACTGTGGGGTAAATGTACCTGGTAGTTTTGAGGCAGGTAAGGCATTTACAAAGGTGTGTCTAGGTGGATTGGCAGATGTAGGTATCGCCCTAGATGAGGGATTAAATGATGGATTGGCACTGCCATCTGTAAAGGTGATCACATCCCATCCTGCAGTATCCACCTTAGGTTCCCAGAAGGCAGGATGGGTTGTGAAGGTTGGTAAGTACTTCGCCATGGGTTCAGGACCTGCCAGAGCCCTTGCAAAGATGCCTAAGAGCACCTACGAGGAGATAGGATACGAAGATAACGCCGATGTAGCTATACTGTGTTTAGAGTCCTCAAAACTTCCAAATGAGGATGTCGCCCAGCATGTAGCAGATAAGTGTGGAGTAGATGTTGAAAAGGTCTATCTCCTAGTTGCTCCAACCTCATCCCTTGTAGGTTCTATACAGATCAGTGGTAGGGTTGTGGAGAATGGAACCTACAAGATGTTAGAGGTACTAAACTTCGATGTAAAGAAGGTTAAATATGCAGTAGGTATTGCACCTATCGCCCCAATTGTTGGAGACGACTTAGTTATGATGGGTGCCACTAACGATATGGTACTCTACGGAGGTAAGACCTACTACTATATAGAGAGTGATGAGGGGGACGATATAGAGGAGTTATGTAAAAAACTGCCCTCCTCTGCATCACCAGACTATGGAAAGCCCTTCTTAGAGGTATTCAAAGCTGCAAACTACGACTTCTACAAGATAGATAAGGGAATGTTCGCTCCTGCAGTGGTAACGATAAACGATATAAGGACTGGAAAGTTAGTAAGTTCCGGAGAGATAAACGTTGAGGTAATCAAGAAATCCCTGAACTACAGAACTATTTAAATATTTTTATTCCCTTTAAAATAACTATTTTTTATATTATAAACACCCTGAACAGGAATAAATTTTTAACAAGTATGATAATTATTAGCAGAGTATATAGCATTTAAAATAAAAAACCAATACTAAACAAAGTGATAATTATAATAAAAGTTAAAAACCCTAGTTCCCATCAAAAGAATAGTTTAAAGAATAAAATAAAAATAATTATAAAAATAATAAAGAAAATGTTTAAAAATAAAAACTTCTATTATTCCAAATTTTAAAAAAGGAGATTGAAGGGAAATGAACCTCTGTATATTTTCTAATATAGGAAATTAGAATAAGATCTCCTATCTTACCTAAGGGTTCGGAAAGATCCTAAGGATATTTAATATTTTTATATTGAACCTTACTCCCATCAAAAATTCTAATAAGAATAATAATAATTATAAAAAATAAAAGAATATAAAAAGAAGGTATTAAAATCAAAATAAGAGATAATCTTTCTAGGACGCTCTAAGATACTATGGAGAAGTGGAGCAGATCCTTCTTAGCAGGTTGCTATTATTAATTTTGTTAAAAGTATTATATTTTAATAATATTTCAATATTTTTCAGTTTTTATTATTTTTTATTATTTTTATCATTACTTTGATGGGAATTAAGGTTTTTATATTGATTATTTTCATTATTCATTTAATCACTTACTTAATGGGGACTAAGTTTTTACTTTTTATCTCTATCCCTTCAGAATTATTTTATTATTACTTTTAAGATTTTTATTATAATAATCATTTTTATTATTCTTCTAATTACAATGTTGATGAGAACTGGGGTAAAAATAATTATATAAAATAAGTAATATAATAGAAACCCTACCTTGCTTTTCTAGTACTAATGTAATCCAAGAACAATAAAAGTTATATTTTGCTTTTTCCTGTTATATTCTTTATTTTTATCCTAATTATTTTTAATTATTATTTTTATTTGAGATCTTTATATTTTATTAGTTTAAAAAAGATTTTTTTATTATTAAAAATCTCACATAACTGTAGTGAAGTATTTAGTTTTATCATTTTGATTATGATAATTTTAATAAGATTTTTATAATTATTATAATTATTATTCTCCTATAAACATTTAAACAGGTGAAGTTATGATCCTCTTAGATTTAGAGTTAAAGGATTCACCTGGGGAACTTCTAAAGGCACTAACACCTATATCTGAGATGGGCATAAATATTCACAGTGTTATACACCTAAGGGAGAAGAAGAGCGATGGTAGGATCCCTGTTAGGATAGTACTTGAGGATATAGATGAGGATACCTTGGAGAGGATAGTAGAAAAACTTGAAAATAGAGATATTATAGTTACAAAAGTGAATAACAACGTTAGAAAGATGGATGTAGATGTAGTAGTTATAGGCCATGTTGTAGATACTGATATAAGGGATACTATAGATAGGTTAAATAAATACGGGTTAGTTATAGATCTCGATCTAACTATGCCCCATCCATTTAAAGAGTCCTCTGCAAGAATGAGAATAGTAGTAGATAGTAAGAAGTTAGAGGACTTATGTATGGAAATGGATAGGATCTCAAAGGAGAAGGATCTGCTATTTATAAAATCCTTTTAAATCTATGGGGAGAGCATGAAGGTAATACTGGTAGGTTTTGGAGTAATAGGAAGAGGAGTTATCAACGTTATAAAGAAGAAGAGAGAGTACCTTAAAAAGAGATACGGTATGGATCTTAAGGTTGTTGCCATATGTGACAGTAGTGGTGCGGCGATAGATGAGAATGGTTTAGATTTAGATTTAGCCTTAGAGGTTAAGAAAAAGAAGGGAAAGATATCTGAGTACCCAGATAAAGGGGTCTCCATGCCGGTAATAGAAGTTATAAGGTCTGTAGATGGAGATGCCCTTATAGAGGCAACACCTACAAATATAGAAGATGGAGAGCCTGCAAAGACATACATCATCGAGGCCTTTAAAAGTGGAAAGCATGTAATAACTGCTAATAAGGGACCTCTTGCCCTCTATTTTAAAGAACTAATGTCATGCGCCAAAAGATACAATAGAATATTTAGATATGAGGCATCTGTTGGAGGTGCCATGCCTATTATTAACCTAGCAAGGGAGACCCTCGCTGGAAACGAGATTATAGAGATAAAGGGAATATTAAATGGAACTACCAACTACATCCTCACAAAGATGGAGAGGGAGAAGTTAGACTTCGATACTGTACTTAAGGAGGCTCAGGAGTTAGGTATTGCTGAAACTAATCCATACCAGGATATCAGTGGCCTCGATACCGCTGCAAAGATAGTGATCCTTGCAAACTCTATTATGAATATGAATGTCACCATAAAGGATGTGAAGATAGAGGGAATTACTAGAATAACTCCCGAGGCACTTACAATGGCAAATAAGGGAGGATACACTATAAAACTCATTGGAGAGGTAAAGAAGAACAAGTTAGAGGTGTGTCCCAAGTTGATACCTTTAGATGATCCACTAAACGTGAAGGGAACTCTGAATGTTGCCAAATTATACACCGACTTAGCCAAGGAGGTTATAGTAGTTGGGAGAGGTGCAGGAAGTATAGAGACATCCTCTGCAATTCTAAGTGATATTATCAACATATACCTACAGGACAGAAAAGGATAGGAATATTTGGATGAATATCTCTGTTTTATTATCTTTTTTAAATAACCCTAGTTTCCACCAGTGATAATATAAAAAATAATAATAAAATAAGAAATAAGGATAAACTAAAAAAATTAAAAAGTAATCCTACCTGTTTCTTCCAGTGTCCAAAAGGTTATTATATTTTGTTTTTTATATTATCAGAATTTTATTAATAATTTTATCCCTCCTAGAAACTTTTATTATTCTTATTATAATAATACTTATTATATTTTTAATCACAATCTTTAATGGGAACTGGGGTTTTTAAATAATATTCAAAATTTATAGTTTTGAGTAGATACATTATATACTAACATATGATCAATAGAAATATCATCATAATCCACACTCCTATTCTATTATTGTTGAGGGATCTTATGAATCTCGTTCAATTGGTATTTAACTCCCTGTTATATATTCTACCAGCCTACGTTGCAAATGCTGGAGCCTGTATATTCGGTGGAGGTACTCCAGTTGATTTAGGAAGATACTTCTTAGATGGAAGGAGGATATTAGGTAACGGAGTTACATACCGGGGGTTTTTCTTTGGTCTACTCTGTGGATGTATCACTGCCACTCTTGAAGGTATCCTTATAAATCTAGATTTACTGGGAACTCCTGAATTTCACTACAATCTTTTTAAATGGATGTATGTGGGTTTTTTCCTATCTTTAGGTGCTCTCTTTGGAGATATGGTTGGTAGTTTTATCAAGAGAAGACTGGGAATAGAGCAGGGAAAACCTGCGCCTCTACTAGATCAACTTGACTTTGTTGTATTTGCCATACTATTTGCATATCCCTTTGCACCTATAACCTTGGATATGATAGTTACAATATTGATTATTACACCTATCATACATCTATCAGGTAATATTGTGGCCTATTTGTTGGGGATTAAAAGTATGTGGTGGTAGGTGCAGTTTTACTGTTTTAATAAGAATAATAAAAAATAATAATGTTATAACCCTAGTTCCTATCAAAAGGATAATCCAAAAAATAATAAAAATAAAAAATAAAGAAAAGGTTTAAAAAACAAAAACTTCTATCATCTCAGATATAAAACATTTTAAAAAGGAGATTGGAGGAGAATGATCCTCTGAATATCTTTTAATATAGTGAATACCAGAAATAAGATCTCCTATCTTAACTAAGGGTTCGGAAAGATCCTTAAGAGTATTTAATGATTTTTATATAAATTATTTTCATTGTCCTTTAATCACTACTTGGTTGGAACTAAGTTTTTTAAATATTATCTTTATCAGAATTTTATTAATTTTATTCCTCCTAGAAACTTTTATTATTTTTATAATAATAATTATTCATATTTTTAATCACAATCTTGATGGGAACTAGATTAATATTAATCCTTTAATGAAGTTCATAATGAGACTCCTGTTAAGGGATATTTATCCTTTTTTGATTTTAATAACTTATAATATTTAGTGGAGTTAAACACTGTAAGGAAATAAAAATTAGCGGGATTTTACCCTCTTCTAACATATTTTTGTTAATCTAATGTAATTAACTCTTTAACAGTAGTTAATCGATTATAGTATATTTAATAAAACTTATTAAATAGGTTAAACAGTATATTTTTATAATACTTTTTATATAATATAACCTTTGTAATACCATACCTTACCATACCTTGGAGGTGAATATATGGAAAGCCCCAGAATAGGGGTCTTTGTCTGCCACTGCGGTGCCAATATTAACGGCATCGTAGATTGTGAGGCGGTAAAAGAGTTTGCCTTAAAACTTGATGGAGTAGTATACGCAGAGACCTACCCCTTTTACTGCTCCGATCCAGGGCAAAAGTTGATCAAAAATGCAATAAAGGAATACAATTTGAATAGAATAGTTGTTGCAGCATGTACTCCTAAAATCCACGAGCCTACCTTTAGAACCTGTATTGCAGAGGCAGGATTGTCTCCATACTATTTAGAGTTCGTAAATATCAGGGAACAGGATTCCTTCGTCCATTTGAGCGATAGAGAAGCGGCGACAAAGAAGGCGATGGAGTTAGTTGCAGGAGGTGTGGAGAGAGCTAAGAGGTTAGAGGATGTACCTCAAAAAGTTGTAGAGGTAGATAGATCCTGTCTCATCATTGGAGGAGGTATTGCTGGTATTCAGGCAGCCCTCGATTTAGGAGATCAGGGTTATAAGGTATATCTGGTGGAAAAGGAGGAATCTATCGGAGGTAGAATGGCCCAATTGGCCAAGACATTCCCAACAGACGACTGTGCTCTTTGAATCTTGGCTCCTAAGATGGTTACAGTAGCAAACCACCCTAACGTTGAAATAATCACCTACGCAGAGATAAAAAATGTATCAGGGTACGTAGGTAACTTCGAAGTAACTATAGAGAAAAAGCCAAGGTACGTAGATGAGTCCAAGTGTACAGGATGTGGTGCCTGTGCTAAAGTATGTCCTATTGAAGTGCCTAACGAATTTGACTTAGGGTTAGGTACTAGGAAAGCCATATACGTACCATTTGCTCAGGCTGTCCCCTTGGTATATACCATAGATAAGGAATACTGTATCGACTGTAGGTTGTGTGAAAGTGTCTGTGGACCTGAAGCCATAGATTTCAACCAGAAACCTGAGGAGATCAAATTAAAGGCAGGGACAATAATTGTAGCGACAGGTTATGACGAGTTCGATGCAACCTTAAAAGAAGAGTACGGATATGGAGTTTATGACAACGTAATAACTACCTTGGAATTGGAGAGAATGATCAACCCTGCAGGGCCCACTGGAGGACATGTAATAAGGCCAAGTGACGGAAAGCATCCCCATAAGGTAGTGTTTATACAGTGTGTAGGTTCCAGAGATCTGAAAGTTGGTAACCCTTACTGTTCAAGGATCTGCTGTATGTTTGCCCTAAAGAATGCACAACTGATAAAGATGCACGAGCCAGATGCAGAGGTTTACATCTGCTACATGGATATAAGGGCCTTTGGAAAGGGATACGAGGAGTACTATCAGAGAGCCCAGGAACAGTTCGGGGTTAAATTTATAAGGGGAAGACCTGCATGTGTCATCGAGGATCCAGAGACTAAAAACCTCATCCTCCGAGTAGAGGATACACTGATGGGAGAGATAGTAGAGATAGATGCCGACCTAGTGGTACTATCTGCAGGACTTGTACCACGACCAGATACCAGAGATATAGCAAAGATGTTAGGATTGGATATCAGTCCAGATGGATTCTTCAAGGAACTCCATCCAAAGTTGGCACCAGTTAATACCAAGGTAGATGGAATAGCCATTGCAGGTGTGGCTCAAGGTCCAAAAGATATACCTGATACAGTGGCTCAGGCTAAAGGTGCAGCAAGTGCAGTGGCAATACCGATGGCCAAGGGTAAATTTGAGATAGAGATGATAAGAGCAATAGTAAATAAAGAGGTCTGTGGAGGATGTGAAATCTGTGCTCAAGTATGCCCATACAATGCTATATCCTATAAGGATGTTGAGGGCCATATTATAGCAGATGTAAATGATATCGCATGTAAAGGTTGTGGATCCTGTTGCGCTACCTGTCCAAGTGGAGCCCTGCAGTTAAGATACTATAGAGATGAACAGATAATATCTGCAATAGATGGGATCTTAGATATTCACAATATGATAAATCAATAAAAAGGGGACAGCCAATTTAAAAAATAAACAATAATACACAACGTTAGGGTGGTTTGCTAGAGATAATAAAGGGATGATGTCCCATCCGAAGGCGCTGCCAGGATGGGACTGATTTATAGGTAAACTTTTGAAGGAAAACTATATTCTAAATTACTAAACTATTGGATTCCACTACACCTATGACCCTATAGGGGCGCTCTTAATCCCTATAGGTGAGGTGAAAGTTTCTAAAATATAATACAGAGTAAAAATAATCCTTATAATATTATTTTATTAATTATCATTTATTACCATTTTTTAAAGGTGAAGGGGTATGGATAGCCCAGTAATAATAGCATTTGCATGCTACCAGTGAGGGTATGGTGCTGCAGATCTTGCTGGAACTAGCAAGATGCAGTACCCTCCGTCTGTTAGAATTATAAGAATACCCTGCACTGGTAGATTTGATATATCCTATGCCCTTAGGGCCTTCCAAAAGGGTGCTGATGGGGTTATGGTTGTAGGGTGAAAACCTAACGAGTGTGTCTATGAAAGTGGAAACTTTAGGGCCATGGAGAGGGTAAAACTTATGAAGGAGATACTGGAGGAACTTGGGATAGGGGGAGAGAGGATAGAGATATTCCTCATGAGTGCAGCAGACGCTGCCAAGTTTGTAGAGGCAGTAAATACAATGACTGAGAGGGTTAACAGGTTGGGCCCTAATCCACTAAAGAGCCAGTGCGGGTAAAAGAGTAAAAGGGATGAATTCCGTAGGGAACCGAGAGGGACCTACGGGAGGACCGCCTCCTAAGCAGGAGGTGCTTTTATTTACTTACTATACCTTAACAGGGTGATGAGATGGGAGATAAGGTAAAGTTAGGGATGATCCAACTATGTGGATGTTCCGGTTGTCATATGTCTCTGTTAGATCTCCATGAACAACTTCTCAAGGTACTTCCAAATGTAGAGGTCCTATTTGGTCCTATAGTGGCAGATATGAAGGAGATCCCAGAGGGTATAGATGTATTCCTAGTAGAGGGAGGTATTAGAAACGAACATGAGAAACACCTCTTAGAGGAGATCAGGGAAAGATCAAAGGTTGTTGTGGCATGGGGAACCTGTGCAGCCTATGGAGGAATACCAGCCTTAGGTAACCTATATCCTACTGAGAAACTCCTTAATGAGGCATTCTCTACAGGTACTGTAGACAACCCTGGAGAGGTACCAGGAGAGGATATTCCAAAACTACTAGAGAGGATATATCCAGTATCTCACTTTATAGATGTAGATCTTGTACTACCTGGATGTCCTCCAAAACCTGAACACAATGTAGAGTTGATAACTGCACTGTTAGAGGGGAAGAAACCTAAGGTATCTACAAAGATAGTATGTGATGAGTGTCCAAGGGAGAAGGAAGGGACCTATCCTAAGGAATTAAAGAGAACCTTTGATGGAACTCCCGATGAGAAGAAATGTCTCTTTGAACAAGGTTATACATGTGTAGGAATGGCTACAAGAGCAGGATGTGGAGCAATGTGCCCATCTGTAAATGTACCCTGTAGAGGATGTTATGGAAAAACAGATGCAGTTCTTGACCAGGGAGCTGCAGTTGCAAATGCATATGCAGTTACTGGTGATGCAGTACTGAAACTCCCTGATAAATTAGGATTATTCTATAGGTTCTCCATGGCTGCAGGATTAATTCCTAAGAAGATCCACAAGTAAGGATGGTGACATACTATGGGCAAGATCACTATAGAACCCCTAAGTCGTGTTGAAGGTCATGGTAAAGTTACTATTACACTAGACGAATCGGGAAAACCAGTTGAAGTTAAACTACATATTACTGCAATAAGGGGGTTTGAGCAGTTTGTAGTAGGAAGGCCTGCTGAAGAAGTGCCAAGGATTGTACCTAGGATCTGTGGGATATGTCAGACACCCCACCACCTAGCAAGTGTCAAGGCAGTTGATGCCGCCTGGGACGTTGAGATACCTAGTGCTGCAAAGAAACTTAGGGAGTTGATGCTATTAGGTAATATGATCCACAGTCATGCATTACACTTCTACTATCTAGCAGCACCAGATTTAATACTTGGGCCAGATGCAGACCCTGAGGTTAGAAATATTGTAGGATTGATTGAAAAATCCCCGGAAATTGTCAAAAAAGCCATAGCATTGAGGAAGTTCGGTCAGAGTATAGTGGAAAAAGTTGGAGGTAGGCCCATACACCCAGTTACAGGTATTCCAGGGGGTGTATCCAAATCACTAAGTGAAGAAGATAGGGATGCATTCCTAAAGGAAATCGACACTATGATAGAGTACGCCAAGGAGAGTGTAGAGTTGATCAAATCATTAAATGAGAAACATATGGATATGATAAAATCCCTGGGAGTGATAGACTCTTGGTACCTAGGAATAGTTAAAGATGGAAAACACTCCTTCTACGATGGAGTTTTAAGATTCCTATCTCCAGATGGTAGTGAGAAGGTGGAATTCCCATTCTCTGAATACCAGGATTACATAGGAGAACACAGTGTACCATACAGTTATGTAAAATACCCCTACTATAAAAAGGCTGGATATCCTGAAGGAATCTACAGAGTTGGACCCTTGGCAATGATAAATATATGTGATAGTATTCCTACACCACTGGCTGAAGAGGCTAGAAAGGAGTTTATAGATATATTTGGAAGTCCAGCAAATCAGTCTTTGGCTTACCACCATGCGAGACTTATAGAGTTACTTACAGCATGTGAAAGAACTAAAGAGTTATTGGAGGATAGTGAGATCACCTCTACAGATGTAAGAGTAGAGGTGGAGCCAAAGGCAGGTAGTGGTGTCGGTATTGTAGAGGCTCCAAGAGGTGTTTTAATACATCACTACGAGACAGATGAGAATGGAATAGTCATAAAAGCCAACATGATAGTGGCATCGACACATAACGTACCTACAATGGAGAAGGCGCTCAAACAGGCTGTAATGGAGGTATTTAAAAAATAATTTAGGTGATGATTATGGAGATAGACGAAAAAAAGTTGAACCTATTAGAGGCTGTCTTGAGAGCCTACGATCCTTGATACTCATGTGCAGCTCATGTAATAGTCAAAAATGAAAAAGGAGATCTCCTATTCGAGATAAAAAAGGAAGAATAGTTTCCTACATACCGAACCCTTTATGGGAGGTTGTAGGAAACTGTTAATGTTCCTGAGATATTCTTAAATAACTATTAGATATTTTAATAAGTTTTCAAATATTTTTATAAAAGAATCGTTATAATGAGATTAATCTATACTATTAAAATTAAAATGAGATATAGGAGATACTATGGGGGGAATAAAAATCCAGGAAGATCTCTGTCTAGTATGTAACGCCTGTACTGCCGTCTGTCCTACAGAGGCTATAGAGATATCTCCCTTTAAAACCTGCATAATATGTATGGACTGTGTTGAGGTCTGTCCAACTGGAGCACTCTACGAATCTAATGGTGTTATATCTTACAATCCATCAAAGTGTGTAAAGTGTGGAGACTGTGCAGAGGCCTGTCCAACTAAGATAAAAAAGGTTGATGATAGATACCCCTATTCAAAGGGGCACTGTATTTTATGTAAAAGATGCGTAGAGATATGTCCAATAGATATCATCTCCATACCTGGGATAGTGGAAAAGCCTAAGAAAAAGATCGAGATTCCCAATGAGCCAATAGTGGTTACCGAGGACTGTGTAGGTTGTGAGATCTGTGTCCCAGTGTGTCCTGTAGAGGCTATTACTATGGAAAAGGGCAGGGCAGTTATCGATAGAGAAAAGTGTATATACTGTTCCATATGTGCCCAAACCTGTCCATGGAATGCTATTTACGTCTCTGGCAAAATACCGAAGAAGAGGAAAAAGGAGATATTGAAGTTTGAAGTAGATGAGAGCAAGTGTATAGGATGTATAGTCTGTGCCGAGATCTGTCCAGGGGATATGATAAAGTACAACAGCGAAAAGAATATAGTAGAAGTTCCAAAGGCCTGTCCAGCATGTAAGTTATGTGTTAAGGCCTGTCCTGTAGATGCCATAACCTTAGAGGTAAGGTATGAATCTGCACATCCAATAACAGAGGAAGGATTAGTTATCATCGAGGAGGATTACGATATACTGGAGAAGTGTGCTAGGGTATGTCCCACCGATGCAATTGTAGTAGATAAGAAAAATAGAACTGTAAAGATGTGTATAGTCTGTGGTGCATGTACTGTCGCATGTCCAACTGGAGCGTTAAAGTTAGGTAAGATAAACCACAATGGAAAGGAGTACAACAGGATAGAGTACAGTCCTCACCTATGTGTAAAATGTGGTAACTGTGTAGAGGTTTGTCCAATGAAAACCTTAAGATTAACAAGGGGAAAGATACCTCTAAAGGGATACTGTGTAATGTGTTTACTCTGTCTATCCTGTGCAGAGGCTGAAAAGAAGAAGGTATTGGAGTTGAGGTAAATATCATTCATAAGTCAAACTAAGACTGAACACTAAAAATAAAATTAATATATGTTTTAAAACTGTAATAAGGATAAAGGAATAAGAAAAAAAATGCGAAAACTCTTATTATTTTTATTCTTGAGATTCCTAGTTATTAAAAAGGACGAATTCCAAAATCTTTAAGTAGGGACTCTATATTTTACAGGATTAACTATATCTCTATTTATTTTAATTTTATTTTTGAATAATTTTTATTATCAATTTTAATAGGAATTAATTTTTATTTTTTATCTCTATTTAGGGCTTTTCCAAAATTAGTAATTATTATCCAAATTTTTAATTTTAAAATACCTTAACAGCGTGGGCACATCTCTTGGCCCTCTCCCTTGCAACCTCTATACTCTCACCGTATGCCAGTGCAACGCCCATCCTCCTACCAACCCTTGCCACAGGCTTACCAAATAACCTCAACTTCGTATTTGGAACCTTTAGGGCTTCGTCTATATCGTACTGGGGAGCCCACTTGTCTATATTAGACTTAATAACATGACTGGCACCTGCAGGTACAACCATCTCCACATCTACAGGTAACCCTAAAAGACACCTAAGGTGTATCTCAAATTGGCTCATATTTTGGGTTATCATAGTTACCATACCTGTATCATGGGGCCTTGGAGAAACCTCACTGAATATAACCTCATCCCCCCTAACAAAGAGTTCTACACCGTATATTCCTCTACCTCCTAACATGGTAACGATCTCATAACCTATCCTCTGAGCCTCCCTTAGAGTTTTCTCCTCCATTGGGTGAGGTTGCCAACTCTCATGGTAGTCCCCATCTATCTGTATATGGCCTATAGGAGGACAGAACTTTATACCCTCCTCAGTTTTTGCAGTTAAAAGTGTTATCTCGTAGTCGAAGTCTATAAACTCCTCAACTATCACCTTGGAACCTATTCCCCTTGCAGAAACCTGGGCGTGCCTCCATGCCTTTTCAATATCCTCTTTATTCCTTATAATACTCTGGCCCTTTCCCGAAGAGGACATAATAGGTTTAACGACACATGGCATCCCTAACTGATCTACAGCCTCTTTTAACTCTTCTAACGATTCTGCAAATCTATAATCTGCAGTTTTTAACTTAAGTTTTTCAGATGCCAACCTACGTATATACTCCCTGTTCATCGTTACCCTTGTTGCATTGGCATTGGGAGATACCTTGTATCCAAACTCCTCCATCTCTACAAGAACCTCTGTATCTATAGCCTCTATCTCCGGGATGATGTAGTCGGGAGTTTCTCTCTCGATTATGGCTCTTAAACTTTCTCCATCTCTCATGTCTACTACATAACTTCTATGGGCAACCTGCATTGCAGGTGCATGTTGATACCTATCTACAACAACACACTCTAAACCTAACCTCTGCCCCTCTATAACTATCTCTTTCCCTAACTCACCTCCACCTAAGAGGAGTATTTTGGTGGCATTTGAAAATAGAGGAGTTCCCACTCTCACGATTTCACCGTTATTGTTGATAATAATGATTATTTTGTTAATAATGTATAAAAATCTTAAAGTAACAATTATAGTAAAAATAATAAAAATGTATAAAAACCTTAATTATCATCAAAGTAACGATTTAAATAATAAATAATAACCATGGTTCCCATCAAAGTGATAATATAAAAAATAAAAATTATAAAAACTAAAAAAGAAAATTAAAAAGGAATCTTGCCTATTTATCCAATATCCAATATTATTTTTACTTTTTTATCTCTATCAGAATTTTATTAATTTTATTCCTCTTAAAACTTTTATTATTATTATCATAATAATTATTATATTTTTTTTAATCACAATCATTATGGGAACTGAGGTTAAAAATAAATAAAAAGACTGAGAAAATATTAAAATATAATACCTTATAATTATATCATAGTAACCTATTAGGAAGGATCTGCTCCGATTCCATAGTATCTTAGAGCATTCCAGGAGATTATCTTTTATTTTGATCTTAATACCTTCTTTTTTATTTCTTTTATTATAATTATTGTTATTCTTATCAGGATTTTTTAATGAGAATTAGGGTTAATAATAATTAAAAAGTAGTAAAAAAATTAATAAATAAAAGAAAGATATTAAAAACTCTTAAAAAAAAGATTAATAGAGATCGCCTACTTCTTCAATACATAGTTTAAACTATTTTTTTTATTTTTTAGGTTTTAATTATTTTTAATTAATTATTTTTAATTATAACTATTATTTTTATAATAACCTTATAAAATAATTTTAGTGATAAAATGCTAAGGCTACTCTACGAAGGTAAATTAGTAAGGAAAGATAATAAGATATTAGAGGCTTCCTCCTCTGTAACATTTATTAAAACAGAGAACCATAACATAATCGTAGACACCTCCTCGAGAGATAAAAGAGATATAATATTAAAAGGTTTAGAAAAATTAAACCTATCTCCGAGGGACATAGATATAGTAATAAACACCCACAGCCACTGGGATCATGTGGGAAACAACGATCTATTTAAAAATGGGGAGATTATCAACTATGATAACTATAAATCCCTAAAGGATAATGAGATAGAGATCCTAGAGACTCCTGGACATACCTGGGACAGTATATCTGTAGTACATGGAGATTATATAGTAGTTGGAGACGCTGTTCCCTTGAAGGACAACATAATAAAGGAGGTTGCACCAGGGATAAATGTCGATAGGGAGTTAGCTCTTAATACGTTGAGGAGAATTAAATCTTTAGGGAAACATATAGTTACTGGCCATGATGGGATATATTTTATCTTTGAGTAGGGATGCAGACTATCATATACTTAAAAGGGAAATAAAAACTGATAAAATAGTGAATCTTGCTATATATTTAATAATAATTATAATTAAAAAAATAAAGATATTATAACGATTAACATTGTAAATTAAAAAAGCAAAATAAACTCTTATTGTCTGAGCGTCCTGAGTATTTAAAGAAATAGAACGAGATTTTTTAATCCATCTTTTAAGGATTCCAGAGTTCTACTATACACTATAGTGTCTAAAGTATTCGAATTTTTATATTTGGAATCTTCCATAGTAGGAGGTTGTTTAGTTTTAAAAGTTTTTGTTTAATTTACCATAACATTTTATTTTAATATAAACATTATATTAGATTGATATTGATAGCCATAGATAAAGGTGATAATATTGGAAGATTACTACATCGATAAGATATTAGAAATAGGGGAGAAGAAAGGTTTTGAAGTAGATATCTTTATATCAAGGTCTGAAAATCTAAACTGTGAGTTAGATGGAGACAGTTTAGACTCCTTCCAGGAGGATAGAAGTTTTGGGATTGGTGTAAGGGTGTTGAAAGAGGGTAAAGTGGGGTTTGCTTACTCTACCGAGGAAGAAGTGGATATTATCTATAGGGCTATGGAAAATCTTGTACCTGATAAGTACACCTCTATCCCAGAACCTAAGAAAGATGTTCCAAACCCTAAGGGTGTTTTTCACAGGGAAGTTTTAAATATAGATGAGGAGGACCTTTTAGAGGACCTCAACACCATGAAAGGTATACTTCAGGAAGGAGGTATTACAGTTACTGGGGGTTCTGTAGAGAGATCCTATCTATATAACAGGATTGTAAACTCCAAAGGTTTAGATGTTGAGGAGGAATTTACCTACTACTCCGCTTCAATATCTGGTATAAAGGACGGTGAAACAGCCTACGACTATCTAAGTAGGACCTACAGATTCAACGTAGAAGAGTTGGGGAGGTATGTTAGAGATATCCTATCCCTGCCTAAGGGTGTAAAGGTACCATATGAGGGCAGGATACTACTAACACCGAGAGTACTAAATTCTTTATTAGCCTATACCCTATTACCCTCTTTCAGTGCAGAGAATGTCCAGAGGAATAGGTCTATTCTAAAGGGGAAGATTGGAGAGAAGGTAATGGGAGAGTGTATCACCATAGTAGATGACGGTACCTTAGATGGAGGGCTATACTCCAGTAAGGTAGATGGAGAGGGTGTTCCTCGTAGGAGAACAGTTCTGGTGGAGGATGGAATTTTAAAGGGATACCTCTACGATATAAAGAGGGCTAATAGAGAGGGTAGAGAATCCACAGGTCATGGAGTTAGGGATTATAACACATTACCTACTATATCTCCCTCCAATGTGGTAATAAGCCCTGTAGATAAGTTAGACAACTACAACGAATACCTACAGATAAATGGACTTATCGGATGTCACACATCTAACCCTATAACTGGAGACTTCTCAGTTGAGATCTTCAACAGTTATATAGTCAAGGATGATGAAAGGGTACCTGTGAAGAAGGGGATGTTATCTGGAAATATATTCGAGATACTTAAAAGTGCTATGCCTATGGATGACGTATCTCAAAGGGGGAGGTTAATATCACCTTCCTTGATGATAGAGGGGAGAATAATTGTAAGTTAAGTTTGGTGAGAAGGGATTGTAAAATATAAATAAAATGGTATTATATCCAGAGGTTGTTTAGATACTAAAAATAGAGAATGAAAATAATTGAAAATTTCTTCAGAGGACATTATATTTCCAAATCCTTTTTAGGGTATAATAGAATATTTTGATTTGATAATAATAATCTTCATTATTTTTATTATTATAATCTTATCCAAAAAAAAATAAACTTAAATAAAAAGGTTAAAAATATAAAAATATAAAGTAAAAAGCCCATATAATCACTTTCCCAGGGACATTTCTAGGATTTTAGAAAGGGCGGATGTTCAATCCCAGATAGAACCCTATACCTTTCGAAGTAGTTGGGAAGATCTATTTTCTTCTTTCACCATCTAGGAGGTTAGGAAAAGCAAAACTAGTTTTACCCTTTTTCATACTTCAAGAATTCTCATTTAATTATACCCTACTACCTATCAAAAAATTCTGATAAAAATAACAATAATTATAATAAAAATATAAAAAGAAGATATTAAAATTAAAATAAGAGAATAAATAATTTCTCCTGGAATGCTCTAAGATACTGTAGGGATAAAGCAGATCCTTCCTAACAGTCTGCTATTATTAATATTTATCTAGATATTATATTTCAATATTTTTTCTAACCCTAGTTCCTATCAAAAAGGATAATTTAAAGAATAATAAAAATATATTATAAAAATAAAAAATAGAGAAAATGTTTTGATAAATAGAAAACCTCTATTATTCCAGATAATAAAATTTTAAAAAGAAGATTGATGATCCTCTGTAAACCTTCTAGTGTAGTGGATATCAGAATATGATTTCTTATCTTACCTAAGGGTTCGGAAGGATCTTAAGATATCTAATATTTGTATATTGAACCCCTAGTTCCTATCAAAAGGATAGTTTTAAAAATAATAAGAATAATTATAAAAATAATAAAGGAATTTAATTAATAAAAAATGTTTTAAAAAACAGAAACTTCTATCATCTCAGATATAAAATTTTAAAAGAAGATTGGAAGGGAATGGTTCTCTGTAAACCTTCTAGTGTAGTGGATATCAGAGTAAGATCTCCTATCTTATCTAAGTGATTAGAAAGATCCTAAGATATTTTTTATATTGATTATTTTCATTCTTCTTTTAATCACTATTTGGTAGAAACCAAGGTTTTTTCCAGTCTTTTTTATTATTTTTATTATTTAAATTATTGTTTAAAATGGGAATAAGGTTAAAATAAAAATAATAAAAAATCTTAAAAATATTTAAATAAAAAATATAATAGATAAAAAAGTAAAAATAAAACATATTTCCAGGACCACACTGATACTAAAGAATAAGATAGATTTCTATTAAACTTCTTCATAAGAGACTTTTTACTCTTTTTTTATTCTATTTTTTAATTATTATTTATTCAAGCATACATCTCCTCCATCCTCTTTAAAATCACATCCCTAAGAAACACGTCTATCTTTCTCTTCGAATACCCATAACTTCTACCTACTGCGTATATCATCTTCTCACTGCCACTGCCATACTGGGCAGCCTTCTTAGGTCTGTATGCCACGTACTCTGGGATGTACTTCTTGGCAATGTCTCTTAAAATTATCTTCCTTTCCCTCTCGTTTACCTTGTACTGTACAGGGAGGGAGAGGGCAACCTCAACTAAACTCTTATCTAAGAAGGGTACCCTCAACTCCACACTGTTCGCCATTGTACAGTGATCGTCCCTTTCAAGGTTCACCCTGTGGATGTTCATCACATCCCTATAGAGCACTCTCTTAAGTTCCTCCTCTCCCTTTGTGATGAGAATTCTCTGATATCTCTTATACCCTGCGAAGAGTTCATCTGCTCCCTGACCAGAGAGTACTACCTTTATCCCATCCCTCTTAGCCATCTCTGATGCCACATATATGGGCACACCTACTGAGAGTTTCATCAGATCTATCTCATCTATTGCATAGGCCACCTTTAGGAGATACTCCTCGTATTCATCCCTATCAATTACCTTTTTTTTAAGTTTTAGCCCTAAATCTTCAGCCACCCTTTCAGCGTACTCCACGTCCTCACTACCCTCTAAGCCTGAGGTATAGAGTACCACATCACAGTACTCCGAGGACATCTTTGCCACAAGGGTACTGTCCACCCCTCCAGAGAATATAATTCCTACCTTATCCAACCCCCTTACCCTCTTTATCACACTATCCCATAAAGCTTCTTCCACCTCTCTTTTATATATGTCGTAATCTCTAGTGTTGTCTCCATTTTTGTACTCATTGAAGTAGTTTATTCTTATCTTCTGGATGTCTCTCACTATATAACATCTGTTTTCATCTAAGTCGTATACCATATGACTGTTTGGACTCAGGGAATCTATTGGGTAGTTGTAAATTTCCTCAAAGGAGAGATTGTCTATACTTCTTAGTAGATACCAGAGTCCCTTTCTCTCTGAGGCAAAGGTAAAGTATTTTTCAGTATCTATATAAAAGAGTGGTTTTACTCCAAAGGTATCTCTGCCTAGTAGTAGTTTATTCTCCTCTTTATCGTATATACAGTATGCATACTCCCCATCTAACTCCTGAAGTATTCCCTCCTCGTAGCAGTGTACTATAACCTCACTGTCAGTATCACTGTGGAAGTTGTGTCTATCCTCTAGGTCCTCCATAAGTTCGTAGTAGTTGTATATCTCTCCATTACAGATAACCCATACACTCTCATCTTCATTGGGAATAGGCTGATTTGCATTACCTACGATGGCCAATCTGTTATGTCCCAATCCAAGTCTACTGGATCTACTAAAATCAGAAGTTAGGACGTCTTCAAAATCTTTGAAGTATATAACTTCATCGTCAAACATCACGCCAGAACTATCTGGTCCTCTATGTTTCAGGATCTTCATAACATTTATAAGATGCTCTCTCAATTTATTCCTAATACTGGAATCTTCGTCATCCTTGATAACAATTCCACTTATAGAGCACATATACACCCCTTTAGGGTGTTAGATATTTTTTATTGTAAAAAGAGTAGATTACTTTAAACCTATCTCTTTTATTAACAATCCTATCTTTGAAGGATCTACAATGTTTATATCTATTTTTTTATCTTTTACTGTAATCTCCAAAGCTTTCTGTCCTCCGACAGACAGTTGAATACCTACGTTCCTTTTCTCCAATGTTTCTATTATATCTATTATCATCTCTTTGTCCATAGACACACCTTAAATAATATTTTATTTAAATTATTTTTAAATCCTTGTATTTAATCCTTTGTATTTGAGATAAATTAGGAGGAAAATTTTAAATTTTAATTTGGAAGTAGTATTTGATTCATATTAAAATAAGTCTCTAAATACCAAAAACTGTAGGATATTGAGTATATTTTTTTCTTGAGTATCTTTGAACACCAGAGTAGGGTAGATCCTCATAATTAGGTGGTTATTATAGAGATATTATATAGGCAGTTATAAGTCAATTTTATATTTTGTTATTAACTTTTTTATAGTTTTTTAATTTTAATTATAATTTTCTAAATATATAAATAATAACCCTAGTTCCCATCAAAAGGATAGTTTAAAAAAATAATAAAAATAATTATAAAAATAAAATAAAAAAATAAAAAATGTTTAAAAAATAGAAAACTTCTATTATCTCCGATATAAAATATTTTAAAAAGAAGATTGGAGGGGAATGATCCTCTGAAGATCTTCTAATACAGTAGATATCGGAGTAGAATTTCCTCTTTTTACCTAAGTGATCAGAAAGATCCTAGAATGTTTAATGGTTTTTATATATAGATTTTATACTGATCATTTTAATCATGATTTTTAATTATAATGATTATCATTTTCATTATTCTTTTAATCGCTACTTGGTGGGAACTAAGGTAAATAATAATTATTTTATATTTTATAAGAAGATAAAAATTAAAAATCTTGGATAATATACAAAAAATCGTGAGAATATCATTCCTTAGGACACATCCAAACACTGAGAAATTTTATCTAATATTTTTGTCATCTTTAATAAACTCCCTTAAAAGTACAGTGGCGTAGCAGCCTCTCTCTAACTTAAATCTTAAAACTACACCATCCTCCTCTGCCCAGAATTTGAAGTCATAAACCTTGGAGATCAACTTTCTCCTGGTACCGGGAAAATCTCCAAAATCCTCTATATAGAATTTCTGAAGATCTATACCCTCCTCTTCTATAATTTCCCTCTCAATTTCCCCCTGTATTCCTTCAGCCAGTTTACACTTTCTACCTAAGACTGCCCCTGTGGGAATGCCGTCAAAGAGTATGTCCCCCTCTAGAGGCTCAAAACCGTACTGGAACCTTCTATTTATAATCTCGTTGAAGAGATAGGACTGATAGGCGTTTATAAACATACATCTTAAATGAGGAGGTAGAACCTTGAAACTCTTAATAAAACTCCCTGTTTCTAAGTATTTCTTCAGCATCTTTCTCTCGTAGTAGAGTTCCCTTGGATACATCTTCAGGGCTCCCTTGAAATCCCCCTCATCTACAAGTTTCCTCGCCTCTCTTAATCTGCCCTCTTCAAACAGTGGAGTTCCACAGTAGGCATAAAATGCCCCTTCAAAGTCCCTGTTGTATATTAGTTTTCCCACTATATGGGTTATAGGTCTATCTGTACCGAACCTCTGGATACCGTAGTAGTTAAGTATATAGTCTAACTTTATATTTTTCAGGATCTCCACAACCTCCTGAGGATCCCTACCCTTCAGTCTTACCTTTATAGTAAATCTGTTGCCCCAGAGATCCCCTAACTTCAACTTTTTATTTGTCCTCTGGATATCCCTTATCCTTATCCCCTTTATACTGTCCTTTATCCTCTCCAGAGCCTCCACCTTAATTCCAAAACATCCTACCCGTTGGGTAGTTGCTGCGTACTTATCCTTAGTCCCTGCAAAACCGAAGTTCTTCCTCTTTGAATTTGTCCTCCTAGCCAACTCACCTATTGCATCTAAGGTGCTCCACTTCACCTTCTCCAGTGTAAAGTGTATAAAGGCTCCTTTCCAGTTTGGATCATCCTTAAAAACCCCCAGATCTTTCCCATACTCTAAAATTATACCGTCCTTGGTAATCTCCTCAACTATGAAGTCTTCAGGGTACTTCTTAATAACTCCCTCAATCTTTAAATTTACAAGGTATTTGTCTAGATTAACTCTCATCTCCTCTATCAACTTTCTTATTTTCTTCTTCCTGTATTCTTTTTCTATCCTCTTACGGTAATCTTTGAGATTTTTTAGAGATTCTAACTTTCTTTTGCGACCTATTATATAATTCATAATTATCCCTTCCGTTATTTCCCTTAAAAAATAAAAAATTATAAAAAATTTAATACCTATTGAAAAATTAATTATAAAAACAGATGAATTCATTTGACTTGAATACAATGTAAAATATGAAAGATTTTATTTTATTATCCTATTAATCCTCTGATTTTTTATTTTATTATTATAATAATTACTATTTATTTTTTTAAATTTTATATGGTAATATTAAAAATATTAAAAATCTTATAATCCTTAACGTAGAAAACAGGCGATCCAAATTATTACTATTTCATTTCTCTACCATTTGGGAACTTAAAATGGTATACACATCTTAACTATTTTTTACCTTACACTCTCTAAATTCCTTAAACATCTTGTACTCTTCATTGGTAAGAGCATATATTTTAATTTCAATATCTCTGAATAAGCAGTAATTTTTTATATATTTGTAGGCTTTATCTCCCTTATAATCTCTAAAATATGCATAAACAACTTTCTTACTGTTAGAGACAATATACATATCCTTATCAATTTCGATTAGGGAAGGTTCCTCAGTTAAAATATCCACAAGGGGACTGTTATGCACTACTTTGATAGGTTCTCTACTTTTTATCTTTTTAATCAGTTCCTCAAGAGACATAGATCTCTTTAGTATGCCTCTAGGATAGGTTCTCAAATATTCATCTATCCCTTCCTCTGATATTCTCCTAATAAAGCCTCTTACTTCACTCACTGCAAATACTGCCTTTATTTTATTTATGGCTTTACTGCCCTCTAGAATTTTATCCTTACAACGATATACCGCCAAAATTTCCTCTCCATTCTTAAATATCATTATACCTTTATCACTACAGTATTTTTTAGGTATTAAAATAACCTCGCACCTGTCAGAATCTACATAGTTATATATAGAAGTGTAAGTATCTAGCGGAATGCATCTGATAGAAGGGTCCTCCTCTACTTTAAATAATACATCATTTCCTAGTTTTTCTCTTATAATCCCCTCTAAATCCTTCCTAGAACATCGGTACACTTCAATTAAAAATTCCTCTGGTAGTTTTTTAAAGATACTTCTTATATCTACAGGCGTCTCCCCCCAGAGTGAGACTATTAACTTCGAGTCTATGTAAAAGAGTACACCCTTATCTACCTTTATATATCCCGTAAAATCATGTAGAAAATCTGTAATCTTTTTAAGATCAGACAATCCCCCTAATTTTGAATATATTTTTTCCATGATTTCCCAAGAGAAAAATAGTAAAAAACGGCGCCGAGGGGGAATCGAACCCCAAGTTCATAAGAACTGACGGATCTGAAGTCCGCCCCGTGCCACCAGGCACGGCACTCGGCGCCACCACCAATATAGATAGTTGTCTTAGCAACTGTTCTATAAATGTATTATGGTTATATATATTTTTTCTTTTTAGATATTTTAACTACCTTTATAAAAATTATTATTAAAAATAGATAGACACTCAAGGGTAAGTATTTCTACATCATTATTAATAATTTATAATATTTATTTATAATATTTCTTTTAGTGATAGTATGGGATCAATAACTATAACTGTAAATAGAAATGGAGTTTTTAAAAAATACACTGTTCCAGAGCATATAACGGTATTAGAAGCCTTAGAGTATATTAATAGTAATTACGGAGAGGGTATCCTCTACAGGTCCTCCTGTAGATCAGGGCAGTGTGGAAGTTGTGCAATGACTATAAACGGTGAGCCAAGGTTGGCCTGTAAAACCAAGGTAGAGGATGGTATGGTAGTGGAGCCTTTAGAGGGATTCAACGTAGTGGAGGATCTGATAGTGGATAGATCTCCTTACTATAAAAAGATCCAGGATCTGAGAAACTATCTACATTGTGAGGGAGATAAAACCAATCTTAAGATTACTCCTAAAGATATAAAAGAGTTTAAAAGTGTTAGAAACTGTATAGATTGTTTATGCTGTCTCTCCAAATGTCCAGCTAGAAGATTTTCCCAGTATCCAGGCCCTACATTTATGAGACAACTGACTAGGTTTGCATTCGATCCAAGGGATGAAGGTGATAGGGATAAAGAGGCCTACTTTGAGAACCTCCACAACTGTACCACCTGTGCCAAGTGTGTCGAGGTGTGTCCCAAGGAGATAGATATTGTCCATAGGGCCATAGAGAGGTTGAGGGAACTAGCCTTTAAAAAGGGATACTATTTAAGAAACCACTTAATAGTTAGGGAGAACATATTGAAAGGTAACAGATCTGTGAAGAAGGAAAGAGGGTCTTTCTTAGAAGAGGTAAAAGAAGAGTATATAGCGGATAAGGAGAAGATGAGATTGGCATTCTTCACAGGGTGTTTAGTTGACTACAGGTTGCAGGATGTAGGTAGAAGTGCTATAAAGGTATTAAATGCCCACGGCATATCTGTTGTAATACCTAAGGATCAGGTGTGTTGTGGATCCCCCCTCCTCAGGACTGGACAGAGGGATCTTGCAGAGAAGTTGAAGAGGAAAAATCTTAAAGTGTTTAATAATCTAGATGTAGATGGAGTAGTTACTGTATGTGCAGGATGTGGTAGTACTCTAAAGAGAGATTACAGGGAGAGGGAGTTCCAGGTAATGGATATAACGGAGGTGTTGGATAAGGTACCTATAGAGTACAAACCTTTAGATATTAAGGTGACCTATCACGATCCCTGTCATCTGAGGAGAGGACAGGGAATATACTTGGAACCTAGGAGGATATTGAAGAGGATACCTAAATTGGAGTTAATAGAGATGGAGATACCTGATCAGTGCTGTGGTGCTGGAGGAGGAGTTAGAAGTGGAAAACCAGAGATAGCCAATGCTATAGGGAGGAGAAAGGTTAGGATGATATGTAAAACTGGAGCAGATTACGTTATTACAGTATGTCCATTCTGTGAGTACCATATAAGGGATAATTTGAAAAAGTTCGATGAAGAGGGAGGTAGTTTAAAGGTGATGAATATAGTCTCACTCTTAGACAAGGTTATATAATCAACTAATCCTTAAATGCAGATCGTTAATTTTGTGGAAAGGATACCATTCTAACCTTTTAGTGTTCGGAAGATGTTTAGAGGAATTTAATTTTTTAATTTTTACTATTTACTAGAATTTTTGATAGGAGATTAGAGGTAAATCTATAGTTAATAAAAAAATGATAAAATATTATAACATTGATTTCTCTATTAAAAATCCTTATAAAAATTAAAAATAGTTAAAATAAAAATAATAAATAAAAATAAAAATGAAGTAAAAAATAATAAAATAATTAATAAAAAAGTAAAAGACTCTATTTGCTCCGGATATAAAATACTAAAAAGTATCCTAGTTCCCATCAAGAGGATAGTTTAAAGAATAATAAAAAATAATAAAATCTTAAAAATAATAACATAAAATGTAATAAAATTCTGAAAGAATAGAGATAAAAAATAAACCTTACTTCCCATCAGTAATGATTAAAAGAACAGTGAAAAATATTCTGAATTCCTGTATTAAAAGATATACAGAGGATCATTCTCCTTCAATCATCTTTTAAAATTTTTTGTATCTGGGATGATAGAAGTTTTTTATTTTAAAAGTTTTTTCTTATTTTCTTATTTTTATTATTTTTATAATTATCCTTATTATTTTTTTAACCTATCTTTTTGATAGGAACTAAGGTTAAAAAGTATAAATTGATAATTCCTTTCTCTATTCCTAAATATTTTTTAGAGAGAAATAGATTTTTTTACAATTTTCTAACTATATGCTGCTGAATTATTCTTTATTCCAGGGAAATTTTTCATCTTATTTTATATATAGTGTTCAGAAACTATTCTAAAAATATTACAGTCTAAAATATAATAGTCCATTGTTAATTTTATTATTATCGTTTTTTATAAGATTTTTA